>JAGDBQ010000055.1 GCA_017958985.1 Bacteroidales bacterium | reverse complement strand
CCCTTGCTTTCGCCCTGCCATTTCTTCCAGGCGTTGGCCACGCTGGCCTGCTTGGAGGAATACTTGATCCGCACCGCCTGGTCCTGGGACATATATTTCTTCTGGATCGCGAGCCTCTGTGTCCTCAGGGCGATCTTGGCCGGATCGGAGACCTCGGAGACATATCTGACCTCGTCGCTCAAGACATATTCCCTGGTAGTGCCCGGGCAGCCGTAAACGAAGGTGAAATCGCCTTCGCGCACTCCTGCGAGCGAGATCCTCAGGGACTTCTTCGGGCGGTAAGGCACGTTGTCCTTTGAATATTCTGCCGGCTCGTTGTCCTTCCCGGCGTATATCCTGAATATGGAGAAGTCGCCGGTATGGCGAGGCCACATCCAGTTGTCGGTGTCACCGCCGAACTTTCCGATCGAGGATGGGGGAGCTCCTACGAGCCTGACATCCCTGTAGATCTTGTAGACGAAGAGGAAATACTGATTCCCGTAATACAGGGCTTCGACCCTTGCGCTGAGGCCTTTGCCTTCCGCGACGGCCTCGGATGAGAGTTTCGCAGACCTGACTTTCACCAGTGAATCACGCACGGCAGGTTCCACTTCTTCGGTGATCCCTTCCAGGATGATGTCGGTCACGTCTTCCATCCTTTCCAGAAAGCTGACCGTGAGTCCGGGATTGGGAAGCTCCTCATCCCTGCCCATAGCCCAGAAGCCGTCTTTGAGATAGTCGTGCTCTACGCTGCTGTGCCTCTGTATGAAGCTGTACCCGCAATGGTGGTTGGTGAACAGGAGGCCCTGGTCGGAGATGATTTCTCCCGTGCATCCGCTGCCGAAGAGTACTATCGCATCCTTGAGGGACGCTTTGTTGACACTGTAGATGTCTTCAGCGGTAAGCCTGCAGCCTTTTGCCTGCATATCCGCTATCCTTTGTGAAATAAGTACGGTAAGCCACATTCCCTCGTCCGCCCTGGCTGGTGAGAGCACGGCCAGTGAAAGCGCAATGGAGATGAACAATCTTTTCATTTGATCAATTATCAGTACTTGCAATATAGCAATAATCAGGGATATAAAAAAGCCCGGCCGCTGTACGTGCGGTCGGGCTTCCTAAACTGTGAAGTGATCCTAGAGCTGAGGGCCAGCCTTTACGAGGGCCTTTCCTGCCTTGTTGGATTCGTACTTGTGGAAGTTCTTGATGAACCTGCCTGCGAGATCCTGTGCCTTCTTATCCCACTCTGCAGGGTCTGCATAAGTGTCGCGAGGATCGAGGATTCCAGTGTCTACACCTTCGAGTACGGTAGGAACCGTGAAGTTGAAGTAAGGAATCTTCTTGGTAGGAGCAGCGTCGATGCTGTGGTTGAGGATCGCATCGATGATGCCGCGGGTGTCGCGGATGGAGATACGCTTGCCTGTACCGTTCCAGCCGGTATTTACGAGGTAAGCCTTGGCTCCGCTCTTCTTCATCTTCTTGACGAGCTCCTCGGCATACTTGGTAGGATGCAGCTCGAGGAAAGCCTGTCCGAAGCAAGCCGAGAAGGTAGGGGTAGGCTCGGTGATTCCGCGCTCGGTACCTGCGAGCTTGGCGGTGAATCCTGAGAGGAAGTAGTACTTGGTCTGATCAGGAGTCAGGATGGAAACCGGAGGAAGGACACCGAAAGCATCAGCCGAGAGGAAGATGACCTGCTTTGCTGCAGGGCCGTGGGAATCCGGACGGACGATGTTGTTGATGTGGTAGATAGGATAGGAAACGCGGGTGTTCTCGGTGACGCTCTTGTCGTTGAAGTCGATCTTTCCTTCTGCATCGACGGTTACGTTCTCGAGAAGTGCATCGCGGCGGATCGCGGTGTAGATATCAGGTTCTGATTCCTTGTCGAGCTTGATGACCTTGGCATAGCAGCCGCCTTCGAAGTTGAAGACACCCTTGTTGTCCCAGCCGTGCTCGTCGTCTCCGATGAGCTTGCGCTTAGGATCGGTGGAAAGGGTGGTCTTGCCGGTTCCGGAAAGACCGAAGAAGATGGCGGTGTTTTCGCCGTTCATATCGGTATTCGCCGAGCAGTGCATCGCAGCGATTCCCTTGAGAGGGAGGTAGTAGTTCATCATCGAGAAGAGTCCCTTCTTCATCTCACCGCCGTACCAGGTGTTGAGGATGACCTGCTCCCTGCTGGTTACGTTGAAAGCCACGCAGGTGTCGCTGCGGAGGCCGAGTTCCTGATAGTTCTCGACCTTGGCCTTGGATGCGCAGTATACGACGAAATCAGGCTCCTGGTCGAATTCCTTCTGGTTCTTCGGACGGATGAACATATTCGTTACGAAATGGGCCTGCCAGGCGACCTCCATAATGAAGCGGACCTTCATACGGGTGTCCTTGTGGGTACCGCAGAATCCGTCGACCACGAAGAGTTTCTTGCCGGAGAGCTGGGTCTGGGCGAGCTTCTTGACTTCCTTCCAGACTTTCACTGACATCTCGTGGTTGTCGTTAGGATACTCAGGAGTATTCCACCATACGGTGTCCTTGGAGTTCTTGTCCATTACGATGTACTTGTCCTTAGGAGAGCGGCCGGTAAAAACTCCGGTCATTACGTTGATCGCTCCCAGTTCGGTCACCTGGCCCTTTTCAAAGCCGGTGAGACCCGGTTTGGTCTCTTCGTTGTAAAGTACTTCGTAGGTAGGGTTGTAGATGACTTCCTTCACTCCCTTGATACCATAACGTCTTAAATCCATCTTTGGCATAATTATCTGTAATTTACTGGTTGAACTTTATCCTTTGAAAGTGCGCGCAAATTTACTCAATTAATTTGCATTACTCAAATCTCTCAACGATTAATTTCGTACATTTGTACATATGTACGCGTTTGCTGCAAATTGTTTGCCACCGGGTATCGTAATTAATTGTTATAAAACGATTTAAACATCGATTATGACGCCGCTTGAAGTATTGAAGGAGTATTGGGGCTACGATGGGTTCCGTCCTATGCAGGAGGAAATCATCAGCGCCGCACTCGAGGGGAAGGATGTGCTGGCTATCCTGCCGACCGGAGGCGGGAAGTCGGTGTGCTTCCAGGTACCCGGATTGATGGCGGACGGCCTTACCCTCGTGATAACCCCGCTGATCGCCCTTATGAAGGACCAGGTCCAGAACCTGGAGTCGAAGGGGATCAGGGCTGTCGCCGTGCACGCGGGAATGACCCGTCACGAAGTGGACCTCGCCCTGAACAATGCGGCATACGGCGGCATAAAGTTCCTCTACCTTTCGCCGGAACGTCTTTCGACACAGTTGTTCCAGTCCTACCTGGATGTACTGGATATCAGCTACATCGTCGTGGACGAGGCACATTGTATTTCCCAGTGGGGATATGACTTCCGTCCCGACTATCTCCGGATAGGAAGACTGAGGGAGCGTAAGGACGCTCCTGTCATAGCATTGACCGCTACTGCCACCCCTCGGGTCGCAGAGGATATAATGGAGCGCCTGGGCTTCCGGGAGAACCTTATGCTCAGGAGCGGCTTCGAACGTCCGAATCTCAACTACATAGTCAGGAAGACCGAGGACAAGGACACTCAGCTCCTGAATATATGCAGCGGGGTGCCGGGAAGCGGTATCGTATATGCCAGGAACAGGCGGAAATGTGAGGAGATCGCGTCCGCACTGAAGGCGGGAGGGGTAAGCGTATCTTATTACCACGCCGGCCTCGGAGCGGAAACACGTGCCCAGCGCCAGGCAAAGTGGAAGGACGGATCCATCCGCGTGATGGTCTGCACCAATGCTTTCGGAATGGGGATAGACAAGCCCGACGTCCGCTTCGTGGTACATTATGACCTCCCGGAGAGCCCTGAAGCCTATTTCCAGGAGGCGGGAAGGGCCGGACGCGACGGGAAAAGATCCTTCGCCGTCCTGCTGTGGAACGGGATCGACATCCGCAGGGCGCATCAGCTCGAGGACGTTTCCTTTCCTTCGCTCGGATACATCGAGGATGTATATTCCAAGCTTCACGCCTTCTTCGAGATACCTTATGATTCAGGCATCGGCCGCCAGCTCAAGTTCAAGCTGGAGGATTTCTGCAAGGCATATTCTCTCCAGCGCGCTCCAGTGTTCCATTCCATCAAGTATCTGGAGCGGACGGGACACCTGACATATTCGGAAGAAGTCGACATCCCGGCTAAGGTCAGGATCAAGGTCGACCGCAAATCCCTCTACGACATCGAGGTCCCGACCCAGGAACTGGCCGACCTGCTCGATATCCTGATGAGGACCTATCCGGCGGTGTTCTCCTTCGTCCAGCCTATAGATGAGGAATATATCGCAGGCCGCCTCGGAACGACGGTTCCTCAGCTCCGGATGCTGCTCTACGATCTCTCGCTGGAACATATAATCACCTATGTCCCGGCCGACCATTCCGATGTCGTAGTCATCCACCACGACCGTCTTCGCCCGGGCAACGTGGACCTGATGCCTGAAAGGTACCGCTCACTCAGGGAGAACTACCATCTCCGCTCCGAAGCTATGATCGAATATGCTTCCGAGACCGATGAATGCAGGCCGCATTTCCTGCTCCGGTATTTCGGTCAGGAGGACAGCAAGGAGTGCGGAGTATGTGATGTCTGCAGGAGCAAGGCTTCTCTCAGGAGCACGGTCTCGATCCCCTCATCGACCACCGCGCAGTTTACGAGGATGAAGCTCCAGGAGTTCATCAGTGAGAGGGAAGGAGAATATACGATAGAAGAGATCGTAGCCGAATTCGGGAATCCGTCGAAGGATTATTCACCGGACTATCTGTCCATCCTCAGGCAGCTTATCGATGACGGGACTGTCCCTGTCTATTCTTAATGTCTCTCAGCAGATTGTCAGGCCGTCGTAGGCGGGCTGTACCTTCGATCTGATGCCTCTGCTTGCGCAGAGGTTTTCCAGTTCTTCGCAGAACCTGGAATGGCAGGGGAAAGAATGTGAAAGATGCGTGAGCCAGGTGTTCTCCGCACCTATCCTGTCAGAAAGCTCCAGCACTTCGTCCAGGCTGAAATGGGAGTGGTGCGGATGGTAGCCTACTGTGTTGAGTGTCAGATGTTTCAGACCCTCAAGCTTGGAAAACTCGCTTTCCGGTATGGAACTGAAGTCGGTCAGGTATGCGATCTGCCCGAAGCGGAAACCTAGCACAGGCAGCCTGTCGTGGATTCCCCGTACAGGGATTATCTCGACACCTCCTGTCGAGCAGGCCATCCCGGCCGGATCCGCCTTGTCTATCATATCTTCCAGGCAGCGGCTGGTAGGTACCAGGCGGCCGTCAGCGAGGCGGTAGTGGTAGCCGACATCGTGGACCCAGACCAGCTCGCGTTCTTCGGTGTTGGGGTATACGAGGAAAGGCTCTTCATCGATTATATGGAGATGCCATTCCGGCGCGCCGGGATACTTGGGAAACCTGAATACGTACGGATATTCCCGGATCAGGTCTTCCTTGACCCGGTCCTCGCAGTAAATTTCAGCCGCCCTCCTGTCTATGTAGTTGAGCGAGCGGACGTCGTCCAGCCCACCTGTATGGTCCTTGTGGTTGTGGGTCAGGAGTATGGCATCCAGGTGGCAAAGTCCGTTTGAGAGCATCTGCATCCTGAAATCGGGCCCTGCGTCGACCAGTATGGCCAGACCTCCGTATTCGACGTATGCAGAGGCCCGGAGGCGTTTGTCGCGAGGATCCGGCGATGTGCATACTTCGCAGCCGCAACCGATTATCGGGACTCCCTGTGATGTCCCGGTGCCCAAGAACGTGAGTTTTGCCTGTCCGTAGTCCATTTCAGATGATGATGTCTTCGATAGTGTTTACCATAGCCGGGTCGTATGGCCTTTCCATCCTGATGTAGTTCCCGGTGAACCCTCCCATCATTCCGTCCTTGCAGTCCGACTCCCAGAGCACCTGCGACTGCCGCCCCCGGTTCTTCGCGATGAAGGCTGAGTTCAATCCGGCGCACAGAGCCTCGAGCCTCGCGACACGCTCCGTCTTGACCGAATCCTTGACCTGGTCCTTCCACGATGCCGCTACTGTCCCCGGCCTCCTCGAATACGGGAAAACGTGGATGAAAGCCGGCTTGATCCTCTCCTCCAGGAAGGAATATGTCTCACCGAACAGTTCTTCGGTTTCTCCGGGCAGGCCTGCGATCACGTCTATCCCGAAGAATACGAAGGGTTTGATGTTGCCTCCGGGAGTCCCCGGTACGGGATCCATCCGCTCCCGTATGTATCCTATCCTTTCAGCGAACAGTTCCGTTGTGTATTTCCTTCCGACGCGTTTTAGCAAGGCGTCGGAGCCCGTCTGCAGGGGAATATGGAAATGAGGCTGGAACTTGGTGCCTGAGGCTATCCAGTCCACTATCCCTTCCGTTATCAGGTTGGGTTCGATCGAGGATATGCGGTAGCGCTCGATCCCTTCCACGTCGTTGAGCCTCTTGAGGAGATCCAGGAAGCTCTCTCCCGTAGTCCTTCCGAAGTCTCCGGTGTTCACTCCCGTTATCACTATCTCCTTGATGCCCGTGGAGGCGATCTGTTCAGCCTGCCTGATTACATCCGCCACCGGAATGCTCCTGGACAAGCCCCTGGCGAACGGTACCGTGCAGTATGCGCAGAAGTTGTTGCATCCGTCCTGCACTTTGAGGAACGAACGGGTCCTCTCTTCGGAAGAATATGCCTCAAGAACATCCTGCCGGACGCTTGTTTCCTGAAGGGGAGTGATCCCAAGCATCTTCAGGGTCCGTGCCACCACCAGGCTTTTATCCTTCGCTCCGAATACCAGGCAGACTCCTTCTATATCAAGCAGTTCCTCCCTCCTGAGCTCCGCGTAGCAACCTGTTATTATCAGCTTGGCTTCAGGTGCCGTGCGATGCATTTTCCTGATTATGTTCCTGCACTTCTTT
>JAGDBQ010000054.1 GCA_017958985.1 Bacteroidales bacterium | reverse complement strand
CTTTATTTGAGTAATTTAGAATTATTCAAAATAGTAAGTAGTATAAAAATACGTTACTTATATAGAAATTAAACAATAAGTAATTGGATATCAATAGATTATAAATCAATTATCCGCGAAGCCTTGAACTATTATATAACCAAAATAAAAATCAAAAACAATACAAAAATAGTTTTTTTATGAATTAATTTTCCCCCAATTTTGCACAAGCTAAAGCGAGGGGGAACGAATCACCCCGCAACTTCACTTTCAATTACCGGAATGGCAGAACTGGAAAGACATATTTCAGTATGGGACGAATGTCTTCGTATCTTCGAGCAAAACGTAGATCCGAAGCAGTTCAACGTATGGTTCAAGACCATCGTTCCGGTATCCCTCGAAGGATCGACCCTCACAGTTGAGGTTCCCACCGATTTCTTCAGGAGTTATCTGGAGGAAGCGTACCTGCCGATCATAAGCAAGACCCTCCGGAGAGTGATAGGACCTGACGCCAAGCTCCTTTACCGGGTCCATCCCGTAAAGAAGGAAGCGGCAATGGTCTTCAAGGCGTCGCACAGCAATGTCCTTGAGAACAAGGCCGTGATGATCAATACCTTCCAGGCATCAGGAAATCCAGGCCCGTTCGTCTTTCCGGGGATCCAGAAGGTGAAGATCAATCCAAGGTTGAATCCGGCCTATTGCTTCGACAACCTTGTGAAAGGGGAGTGCAACAAGATGGGATTCCACGCAGGAGTAAGCATTTCGGATGCTCCCGGCAAGACTCCTTTCAATCCTCTGTTCGTATTCGGCGGTCCGGGACTCGGCAAGACCCATCTCGCACAGGCGATCGGGATCGCTATACACGACGCCTATCCTGACCTCGTCGTGTTGTACGTAACCGGCAACGAATTCCGTACGCAATACGTGAATGCGGTGAACGTTCAGAACAAGCTGACCGACTTCATGGCTTTCTATATGCGGATAGATGTCCTTATCGTGGACGATATCCAGGAGCTCATCGGTCCGGCCTCTCAGAACGCTTTCTTCAACATATTCAATCATCTCCACCAGTCGGGCAAACAGCTGGTATTCACTTCGGACAGGGCGCCGGTCGACCTGATGAACTTCGAAGAGAGGCTCCTGTCCCGCTTCAAATGGGGACTTTCCGTCGAACTGCGCAAGCCTGACCACGAGACCAGGCTGGCTATGCTCAAGTCCAGGTGCGAGCGCGAAGGCATTGCCGTCAGCGATGATGTGCTCGACCTTCTCGCCACCAAGATCCGGTCCAATTTCCGGGAGCTTGAAGGGGCTCTCATATCCCTGATAGCCAACGCGACCCTCTGCCACGAGGAAATAACCCGCGAACTTGCGGAACACATCACCGGCAACATAGTCAGCGAAGAGCAGAACGAGGTGACCATAGACAAGGTCCAGGACGTGGTCTGCGAGTATTTCAACATCACCCGCGAAACCCTTCTGTCCAAATCCAGGAAAAGGCAGATCGTCCAGGCAAGGCAGATCGCTATGTATATGAGCCGCAACCTCATAGGAGGATGCTCGCTGTCCACGATTGGTATGGAACTTGGAGGAAAGGACCACGCTACAGTGCTGCACGCATGCACCACGGTGTCGGACTTGATGGCTACGGACAAGTTGTTCAGACAGTACGTCACTGACATAGAAAAGATGCTTGTGCCTGTAGCCAGATAATACAGGAAACACAGGTATCATATGAATTCTGAAAAAGTACTTGAAATCTTCAAGGAGATTACCCGTATTCCACGGGAATCGGGACACGAAGGACCGATGACTGCATTTCTGCAGCAATTCGCCAAAGACAGGAACCTTGAATGCAAGACCGACAAGGTCGGCAACGTCTGCATAGTCCGTGAAGCTTCGGCCGGGAAAGAGGACGTTCCTACGCTCGTACTCCAGGGGCACCAGGATATGGTATGCGAGAAGAGAAGCGGGGTAAGCCACGATTTCCTCAAGGACCCCATCGATTATTGCGTGGAGGATGGGTGGATGATCGCCAAGGACACCACTCTCGGCGCCGATGACGGCATCGGCATAGCCGCTATGCTGGCGCTTCTCGAAAGCGACATCCCAACCGGCAGGCTGGAATGTGTCTTCACGATCTCGGAGGAGACCGGGATGGACGGAGCTTTCGGGATGGAAAGCGGGTTCTTCACCGGCAGGACACTCATCAACCTCGATTCGGAGGATGAAGGCCAGATGTTCATCGGATGCGCCGGCGGAATGGATACTTTCGCCCGTTTCAGCTATTCCCAGGAAGATTTCAAACCAGGATACAAGCCTGTGAAACTGGATATCGGCAATGCTTTAGGCGGACACAGCGGCGATGACATCAACAAGGGCAGGGTCAACACCATCCAGCAGATGGCACGGTTCCTATATGAAGAGATGGCCGCCGGTATGCAGCTTGTGATCTTCAAGGGCGGGAACAAGCCAAATGCAATCGCACGCGAGTGCGAGGCCATAATCGCTGTTCCGGACACATCCGCAACGATTGCCCGCTTCAAGGAATTCGGAGAGGTCGTACGTAAGGAATTCTTCGTATCCGATCCGGACGTCAGCTTCAGCGCAGGCACTTTCCGCTGCACGGAGAAACCCATTGACAGCGAAGTCGCCTGCAGGTTCGTCGGTTCGCTCCTGGCGTGTCCGCACGGAGTCGAGGCTATGAGCCAGGATATCGAAGGCCTGGTCGAGACATCCAGCAACCTGGCAGCGGTCAGGATGCAGAAGCAGGGTCTGATTGAAATAGTCACGAGCCAGAGGAGCTCCATCACATCCCAGAGGAAGATGATGGCGTCCAAGGTCGAAGCCTGCTTCAAGCTGGCCGGAGCCGAAGTGGAGCACACCTCGGAGTATCCTGGCTGGAAACCGGATCTCAACTCCAACATCCTCAAGGTATGCGTCGATTCCTACAGGAATCTCTTCGGATACGACCCTGAAGTCAAGGCCATACACGCAGGACTTGAATGCGGCCTTTTCGGCGAGAAGTTCGGCAATCTCGATATGATTTCCTTCGGGCCTACCCTCCGCGGCGTCCACGCTCCCGGAGAAAAGCTCGAGCTGGCTTCCCTCGATAAGTTCACGAAGCATCTGGTCGATGTAGTCACCAATTTCGCATAAGACAATGTTGAAGATAGCTCCATCCATTCTTGCCGCCGATTTCCTGGACCTCAAACGGGAAGTGGAACTGGTCAACGAAAATGCTGACCTCCTTCACGTGGACGTGATGGACGGCACTTTCGTGCCCAACATCTCCTTCGGATTCCCGCTCGTGGAAGCGATGGCCAAGGTGGTTACCGTCCCGATGGACGTCCACCTGATGATAGTCAATCCCGACAAGTATGTCGAAAGGTTCGCCCGGGCCGGTGCGAGCCTCATAAGCTTCCACCTGGAAGCGGCTCAGCAGGCAGGGAAGGACCCTTCCGGAATCATCGCCATGATCCAGGATTGCGGATGCAAGGCAGGACTCGTCATCAATCCTGACGTGCCCGTGGAAAGTCTTTTCCCTTATCTTGAAGAGGCTGATTTCTTCCTGATAATGTCGGTATTCGCCGGATTCGGCGGGCAGAAGTTCATCGAGGAGTCCCTCGGCAGGATTTCGACTCTCAGACGGGAAATGGAATCTCGCGGGATAGACAAGGACATAGAGGTAGACGGTGGCGTTTCAGCCGAGAATTCCCGCGCACTCATCGATGCAGGAGCTACGATGCTGGTAGCTGGAAGTTCGGTCTTCAAGGCAGAGGATCCTGCCGAGGCCATTGCTCAACTAAGAGTTTAGATAATATAACTTATCTCTTTGAAGGCGAATTCTTTGAGTTCGCCTTTTATGTTTTGTACCTGAAGCAATCCACGCTCGGTGACTCCAGTTATCCTGCCGGTGAATGTCTCCCCGGAGACGCAGTCGACATATTCACGATATTCCCCGAAACGGTACAGCCTGCTGCGGTAGGATCCGCTCCTGTCCGGCATCCCGCCTCCCGGGAATATGGAATCCAGCAGCAAGGGCAATTCTTCCTCCGGCACGAATTTCCTTCCGGTCAGAAGGAACATCGAGGTAGGGTTCACCAACTGGGGAGGGAAGTCCTTCTGGTTGACGTTCAGTCCGATACCCACCACGCTTGAAGATAATTCAGTTCCGTTGAGAGTATTCTCGACGAGTATGCCGCAGATTTTCCTGTTGCGGACGTAGATATCGTTCGGCCACTTGATGCGCGCATCTATCCCCTTCGATTCCAGATAATCGCATATTCCTGAAGAAACTGTCTCGCTGATGGAGAACTGCCGGGCGACCGGCAGGGAAGGGAATCCTCCGGCTCCGAACTTCAGCAGCACTGAGAAAGTGAGGTTCTCTCCTTTGCCGGCAAGCCAGGAGTTGCCCCGCTGGCCGCGCCCTGCCGTTTGCAGCCTGGCGGCCACTACTGACAGATTGTCATACGATTGGACAGCCCTCAGAAGCACGTCCTGCGTAGATTCTGTCTCATCCAGCCACTGAATGCTCGCCAGTTTATCCATTGGTTCGGAAATTGCCGTTAAATTATTATATTTGTTGATTGAATCAATGTGCAAAAATAAAAAAGAATATCGATATGATTACACACGATCTTAGGGTACTGGCCGATGCGATGCTGGACAAGAAGGCCCAGAATGTCACGGGAATCGACCTGAGACCTCTTGAGACCGCCATTGCCGACTACTTTGTGATCTGCAACGGAGACTCGACCACCAATGTCAACGCGATAGCCGACAATGTCATCGAAAAGATGAAGGAACTGGGCCGCAGGCCTCTGCGGACGCAGGGAATGGAGAACAATTTCTGGATCATCATCGACTTCGGTGATATCGTAGCCCATATTTTCCTGACTGAATACCGCCAGTTCTACAGGCTCGAAGACCTTTGGGCAGATGCTCCGCGCAAGGAATACAAGGTACGTCCGAAATCTAAAAAGACCCAGAAAGATGGCTGAGAATTCCAAGATGCCCGGACAGCGGGGCGATGACGGTCAGAGAAGGATGCAACCGGTGAAATTCAATTTCTCCTGGCTGTATATCATCCTGATCCTGCTGATAGGCTGGCTGCTGTTCAACAACACCGGAGCCAATCCTCAGAAAGTCGAATGGGCAGAGGTCCAGTCGATGGTCAAGGACGGGGACGTGAAGGAGATCCATTACATCCGGAACGACTTCAAGGGCAACATCACGATCCGCCCGGACCGTCTGAACAAATATGCCGACAAATTCGGTGGAAAGGTCCCTTCCAGTTCGCCGCATTTCATATTCCTGGTGTCCGACAAGTTCGACGCCGAGAAGGAATTCGGAGAACTGAATGCCGCCCTTCCTGAAGATGGCCAGGTCAAGGTCCTGATGGAAAATGATTCCAAGGTTTGGGTGGACATCATCGAATGGATCATATTCCCTGTCCTCCTGATCCTGATGTGGGTCTGGATGTTCCGCGGGTTCAACAGAGGAATGGGCGGAGGCGGCGGAGCCGGTGCCGGAGGCGGCGGGATATTCAACGTCGGGAAGTCCACCGGGAAGCTTGCAGACAAGACCAAGGTCAACGTGACATTCAAGGATGTGGCCGGATTATACGGGGCCAAGGAGGAAGTAATGGAGATAGTCGATTTCCTCAAGAATCCCCAGAAGTATACCGCCCTCGGCGGAAAGATTCCCAAGGGTGCGCTCCTCGTGGGGCCTCCGGGCACTGGAAAGACCTTGCTCGCAAAGGCAGTGGCAGGTGAAGCGAACGTTCCATTCTTCTCCATCTCCGGTTCGGATTTCGTAGAGATGTTCGTCGGAGTAGGAGCTTCGCGTGTGCGTGACCTTTTCCGCCAGGCGAAAGAGAAGGCACCTTGCATCGTCTTCATAGACGAGATAGATGCCGTAGGCCGCGCCAGGGGCAAGAATGTAGGCTTCTCGTCCAATGATGAGCGCGAGAATACGCTGAACCAGCTGCTGACCGAAATGGATGGCTTCGACACCAATTCCGGCGTCATCATACTCGCCGCTACCAACAGGGCGGATATCCTCGACAAGGCTCTGATGAGGGCCGGACGCTTCGACCGCCAGATCCACGTCGAGCTCCCCGAACTGAAAGAGAGGGAAGAGATATTCCTGGTGCATATGAAAGGCCTGAAGATAGCCGAGGATTTCGATGTATCCTTTATGGCCAAGCACACTCCAGGATTCTCCGGAGCCGACATCGCGAACGTTTGCAACGAAGCCGCCCTCACCGCTGCCAGGAAGAACAAGGCTGTCATCGACAAGCAGGACTTCCTGGATGCAGTGGACAGGATAGTCGGCGGACTCGAGAGGAAGAACTCCACCATTATGACACCGGTGGAGAAAAGGACCACTGCATATCACGAGGCAGGCCACGCCGTAGTGGGCTGGCTGCTGCCGTACGGCCAGGACGTATTCAAGGTTAGCATCATACCAAGAGGAGACGCCCTGGGCATCACCTGGTATCTCCCGGATGAAAGGAAGATGCTGCCGAAGTCTTATATGATCCAGCAGATGTGCTGCCTGATGGGCGGCAGGGTAGCCGAGGAAATCATCAACGGCGAACCCGCCACAGGTGCCCTGAACGACCTGGAAAGGCTCACCAACATAGCATACGGAATGGTGCAGTTCTATGGTATGAGCGACAGGGTAGGCAACCTTTCATTCTACGACTCGACCGGAGCACGCGGCTACGATCTCACGAAGCCTTACAGCGAAAAGACTGCAGAGCTGATGGACCAGGAGGTCAAGGATATAGTCAAGGACGTGCACGACAGGACGATGAAACTCCTGCTGGACAACAAGGAGGGTTTCACCAAGATAGCCGAACTGCTGCTGGAAAAGGAAGTCATCTTCGCCGAGGATCTCGAAAAGGTGTTCGGTCCCAAGGTAAAGGCATCGGACGGCAGTCAGGAGGAAAAGGAAGACAAGAACGACAGCAGCGATGAATAACGTAACCGTCAGAGCGATTTCAGGTGTGGTCTTCATTCTCGTAATGCTGGCCTGCCTGATGTTCAACAAGTTCCTCTTCGCGGGCCTGATGGTGTTCATTATGTCCGTGATGCTCCTCGAGTTCTACAAGATCACGATGGGGAACAGCTATACCGGTTCCAAGGTGCTTGCAATTATCGCTGCCATCTTCCTGTTCGCGATAATGTTCGCAGCGTCGGCGTACCGCATCCCGATGAGGTACGTCGCCCTTGCAATGGTGCCTGTGTTCATCGTGATGATCAATTCCCTGTATGTCAAGGACAAGGAAGAATACGGCAAATTCTCCAACATCTATACGGGACTCCTGTACATCGCCGTCCCGATCGCTCTTTCCAATCTCATAGCCTTCGACAAGGCCGGCAATTTCAGCGGGGACCTGCTGCTTTGCTTCTTCATCATAATCTGGTGCGCCGACGTGGGTGCATTCACTTTCGGAATATCGCTTGGAAAGCGTTTCCCGAGGAAACTCTTCCCGTCAGTCTCTCCGAAGAAGACGTGGGTAGGTTTCATCGGGGGATTCGTCAGCGCCGTCCTCGCGGCTTTCGTCCTGTACGAAGTGAATATATTGAAGTTCCCGCTTGTCCACTGCCTGATCCTGGCTATGGTGATGTCAGTCTCAGCCGTTTACGGAGACCTTTTCGAATCCCAGTGGAAGCGTGTGTACGGTGTAAAGGATTCCGGCAATATCATTCCCGGTCACGGAGGCCTGCTGGACAGGTTCGACAGTACCTTGATGGCTATGCCGTTCGGAGCTATCTATCTCTCTTTGTTTGATTTACTGTAGTCCGCTAATGAAAAGGATCATCATAGACAAAGACTCCAAAGGCACGATTACCGGTCTGTGGGTTTTCCTGACAGTCCTGGCAGCCTGCGCGATTTGTTTCATAGGAAAACTCTGGATACTGATTCCCGTACTCCTGCTGCTCATTGCGATTGCCTTTTTCGTATTCTGGTTCCACAGGGTGCCGGACAGGGAGATCCCGGAGGGAGACGAAAGGCTTGTAACGTCGGTGGCAGACGGGAAAGTGGTGATAGTGGAAAGGGTCTATGAAAAGGAATATTTCAAGGGCGACTGCATCCAGGTGTCCGTGTATATGGATTTCTGGGACGTCCACACCAATTTCTGGCCGATGACCGGAAAGATTTCCTATTACAAGTATCATCCCGGCAAGTACCTGCTCGCATTCCTCCCGAAGGCATCCGAGAAAAACGAGCATTCCTCGACTGCCATCTCGAACTCACACGGTGAGATATTCTTCAAGCAGATTGCAGGTACGTTCGCAAGACGTATTGTCTGCTACTCTGAAGAAGGGGCAGAGGTGAACAGGGGAGAGCAGTGCGGCATCATCAAGTTCGGTTCCAGGATAGACATATTCCTGCCTCTGGACGCTGAGATCCTGGTTCAGGAAGGGGAATTCACGAAAGCCTGCCTGACTCCGATAGCCAGGCTGAAATAAGGGAGACCAGCTTATCTACCGCCTCCGTGTCCGGAACGTGCTTCAGGACCGGAGTCTTTCCTTTGTATATGGTGACCTTGTGGTTGCCTTCGCCGACATATCCCCAGTCTGCATCAGCCATTTCTCCCGGCCCGTTTACGATGCATCCCATCACGGCTATGACTGTGTCCTTCAGGTGGGCAGTCTTCGCCTTCACCTCCTCGAACGTAGCCTGAAGGTCATACATAGTCCTTCCACATCCGGGACAGGCTATGTATTCCGGCTTGTAGAAACGCCGCCTTGCAGCCTGCATCAGCTCATCGGAAAGATACTTCCCGACCCCCGATTCCGCGATGTCTGCACTATTGCCCTCGTCATCGATATACCG
>JAGDBQ010000006.1 GCA_017958985.1 Bacteroidales bacterium | reverse complement strand
TGCGATAGGAATGGTGGTGGACGATGCCATCGTGGTACTGGAGAACATATCCACCCACCTGGAAAGAGGAGAGAAGCCCAAGGAGGCTGCGGTGCACGGTACTTCCGAAGTGGGAATATCGGTCATCGCTTCGACCCTGACAATGCTCTGCGTGTTCATCCCGCTGACGATGGTCTCCGGAATGGCCGGCATAATGTTCAAGCAGCTCGGATGGATCGTAAGCATCATCATGATCATCTCCACCACGGCGGCCTTGACCCTGGTGCCTATGCTTTGCTCCAGGTTCCTCAGCAACAAACCCAAGAACGGGAAGCTCCACAGGGCTATATTCGACAGGGTCGAAAGATTCCTGGACAAGCTTTCCGGAGGTTATGCAAGGCTGATTTCCTGGGCCGTTGTTCACAGGGGCGTCGTGATCCTGGGAGCTGTCGCCTTGTTCGTCGCCGTGCTGGTCCTGCTGGCACCGGGACTGAAGACTGAATATTTCCCGAACTCTGACTCCGGCCGTCTGTCGGTTTCCATCGAGCTGCCTGTGAGTACCGAGCAGAGCGTCACCGGAGAATTCGTCCGGAACTTTACCCAGAGGATCCGGGAGGAAATCCCTGAAATCAAGATACTTCAGTACCGTTACGGCCAGGCCAGTTCGTCCAACGTGATGGGGTCTATGCAGAACAACGGTTCATATGTCATCTCGATGAACATCAACCTCGGTTCGATGGAGGACCGCAAACGCTCTTCGACCGAGATAGCCGACATCATCAGGAAGGACCTGAGGGAATATCCTGAAGTCAAGAAGGCTACCGTATCCGAGGGTATGGGAGGTGTTGGAGGAGCTTCATCCGTTACCCTGGAAATATACGGATATGACTTCGACGAGACAGACAGGATAGCGAAAGAAATCCAGTCCAAGATGCTCGACGATCCGGCTTTCTCGCAGGTCGTGCTCAGCCGCGATGACTATACTCCTGAATACCAGGTTGATTTCGACAGGGAGAAGCTTGCCTTGAACGGCTTGAACTCCACCACTGCGGCGGCGGCTTTCAGCGCTGCGATGAGCGGTTCTGTCGGATCGTTCTACAGGGAGGAAGGAGATGAATACAACATCCGCGTCATCTACGACAAGCAGTTCCGCGGGAGCATAGACGACATCGAGAACATCCTGATTGCGACTCCGATCGGAGGAAGCGTCAGGATAAAGGACCTGGGAACGGTGGTCGAATCCAAGGTTCCTCCGACCATCCAGAGGAAGAACCGCGAGAGATACATAACCGCGACCGGTATCGTGGCCAGGGGGCACGCGCTCAGCGATGCCGTTGCGGTCACCAACTCCATCGTCGCCTCCACGGATATCCCGAACAACATCACGACCGAGCTTTCGGGAGACTTCGAGGAGCAGCAGAAGATGTTCAAGAATCTCTTTGTGCTGATGATCCTGATCGTCCTGCTGGTCTATATGGTGATGGCATCCCAGTTCGAGGCGCTTATGAGCCCGTTCGTCATAATGCTGTCAGTACCGTTCGCTTTCATCGGCGTGATCCTCGGACTCCGCCTTACGGGTACTCCGCTGGGCGTGATGGGCCTGATCGGTATCATCATCCTCCTCGGAATAGTGGTGAAGAACGGTATCGTGCTCATCGACTACACCATCCTTATGCGTGAGCGCGGGATGGGCGTGATAGAAGCTTCCGTCACGGCAGCGAGGAGCCGTCTGCGTCCTATCCTTATGACCACCCTTACGACCGTCCTCGGTATGCTTCCGATGGCTCTCGGAAGGGGAGAAGGTTCAGAGCTGTGGCGCTCGCTCGGTATGACTGTCTGCTGGGGACTTTCGTTCTCGACTCTCATCACCCTGTTCCTCATCCCGACCGGATACTGTGCGCTCGCCCTGCTCCAGGAGAGGCGCAAGGACAGGAAGAACGCACGGAAATAACTGTCAGAAACAGCTGTAGTATATGAAAGCTATATTCATTTCATACAACCAGGCATTCGGCAACGAGATTGTCGAATTGCTGGAAGAGAACGGCCAGAGGGGTTTCACCCAGTGGCTGGACATACAGGGCAGGGGAGAGTTCGACGGTGAGCCGCACTATGGCGACCACGCCTGGCCGACCCAGAACTATGCCATCCTGACGATTGCCCCTGACGGGAAGGCAGCCGGGCTGATGGATGCCCTCAAAGCGAAAAATGAGGAATTCCCCGGTCTCGGCCTCCGAGCCTTCCTCTGGGAAATTGAGCAATCGGTATAATTTTATTATATTTGTAAGTTATTACATTTGTAAGCTTAAATTGTGTTGACTTAAATTGTGCTAATATGGAAATCACTGCAACAAACGAAAATTTCAAGGAAATCATTTCAGGTAGCCAGCCGGTCCTCGTGGATTTCTGGGCAACCTGGTGCGGCCCTTGCCGCATGCTTGGTCCGACTGTAGAAGCCGTTGCCAAGGAATATGACGGCAAAGTAACCGTGGTGAAGTGCAATGTTGACGAATGCGAGGATCTCTCGATGCAGTTCGGCATCCGCAATATCCCTACCCTCCTGTTCTTCAAGGGAGGCCAGGTGGTCGACAAACTGGTGGGCAATGTCCCGAAAGCCGAGATTACTTCGAGGCTCGATGCAATCCTCTAGAACCAAGTGGAAATGAAAAAGATAATAGCAGCCATCGCAATGGTGGCGGCCCTTGCTTCCGGGATGAAGGCATCGGCTCAGTCTTTCAACAACCAGAGGTCGGGTTTCATCCTTGGAGGTACTTCTTCGTCTTCTGACCTGAAGGATGCCAAGACTCTCTCCCTCTATCACGTCGGACTTACTACCGAGATCCCAATCGGACTCGGGTTCCACTTCCAGCCCAGCATCCTCTACCAGATGAAGGGAATGGCCCTCAACGAGTGGCAGGATGCCAGCGGAAAGGAGATCAAGGATTCCTTCGAGACGAAGGTGGGTTATCTGGAAGTTCCTTTCCAGCTCCAGTGGGGTCCTGACCTCATCGCCTTCCGTCCGTATGTATTCACGGAGCCTTTCGTCGGTTACCGCCTTACTGACAACAGCAAGAGCGAGACGGCCAAGGAACTCAGCAACGAGCTCAAGAAGGTGGAATACGGACTCGGCATCGGCGCCGGTCTGGAGATCTGGAAACTGCAGTTCTCCGCCAAGTACTTCTGGAACTTCGGCGGTATCTACCATAGTGATATCGAGAACACTGCGAACACGATCAAGGGACTCAAGGACAGCAACAACTTCAACGGAGTGGCTTTCTCCCTGGCAATCCTTTTCTAACATAACTGAAGATGGATGGCAAGGGGAAGATAGTATTCTACTGTTCAGCCAGTTACGACATCGATGAAAAGTACAACCAAGCTGCACGGGAAGTAGTCCGTGCGGCTTGTTCTCTTGGTTACGGGATAGTGTCCGGAGGTGCTGTGAAGGGCACTATG
>JAGDBQ010000053.1 GCA_017958985.1 Bacteroidales bacterium | reverse complement strand
TCCTCTCCCCTCTTGACCGCAGCAATCTCTGCCAGCGAAAGACCGTATTCGGAAATCTTCCATTTCCGTACGTTGAACTGAGGCTCCTTCTCCCTGAACAGGAATCCGAAGGTCTCGATCCCGTGATTCAGAGGGAAGGCTGATATCTCCAGCGACTTGGTCTCATAGACCACCTCCGGAGCCTTCATAGAGAGCGGGATATGCCTGATTTCGAAACCTATTCCCTCTCCGTAATATGAAAGGAAGAACTTCAGCAGGGGGCCGAAAGCAGCCGGAGCGTAGATATTCAGCGGCTGAGGCCTGGCAAACATCCCCATCGTCGAAAGGAGCCCGTATATCCCGAATACGTGGTCCCCGTGGATGTGGGAAATGAATATGGAATCAATCTTCAGAAGATGGATGTGACAGTCCTGGAGACGTGTCTGCACGCCTTCTCCGCAATCGATTAAAAATGAGCGCCCGTGTACGGTCAGTACCTGGGCGCTCTGGAATCTTCCGGTGGAGGGCTTTGCCGAAGCGGTGCCCAGAACCGTCAAAGTGAAATCCATAAAGTATTATTCACCTTTTTCGAGTTTCTCCTTGAGAGCAGCAAGGGCATCGATGTCGCCAAGGGTGGTCTTCTCCAGGTTGGAGCTGATCTTCTTGACAGCCCTCTTGGTAGCGCCTGCTTCTGCAGCTGCCTTCTCCATCTTGGCCTCAGAATAGGTCCTGAGGTGGGAGAGGAGGATCCTGCGGGTGCTCCTGCGAAGCTCGACAACCTTGAACGGAAGGGTCTCGCCGGCGATAGCCTGCTTACCGTCTTCCTTGATGAGGTCGCGGGAGAATGCGAAGCCTTCGTCTTCCCCGTCAAGCTTGATGTTGGCGCCCTTGTCGGTAAGGGAAGCGATGGTACCCTCTACGGTAGAACCGACCGGATACTTCTCCTCGATTGCATCCCAAGGGTTAGGAGTGAGCTGCTTGTGACCGAGGCTGAGCTTGTGGTTGGCCTCGTCGAAGTCAAGGATCATCACGTCGATCTCCTCACCAGGGGTGACGAGCTCTGAAGGATGCTTGATCTTGTTCCAGGAGAGGTCGCTGATGTGGATCAGACCCTCGACACCATCCTCAGGCTCTGCGAACACACCGAAATTGGTGATGTTGCGGACGACTGCCTTGTGGACGGATCCCACTGGATACTTGTCGCGGATGCTCTCCCAAGGGTTAGGGGTAAGCTGCTTCAGACCGAGGGACATCTTCCTGTTCTCACGGTCGATGGAAAGTACCTGGGCCTCGACTTCGTCGCCGACCTTCAGGAATTCCTGAGCGCTGTGGAGCCTTGGAGACCAAGACATTTCAGATACGTGGATGAGTCCTTCGACACCCGGCTCGATCTCTACGAATGCACCGTAGTCAGCGATGAGGACTACCTTACCCTTTACGGTGTCACCGACCTTGATATTCTGGTCGAGGTTGTCCCAAGGATGAGGAGTGAGCTGCTTGTAACCGAGGGCGATCCTCTTCTGCTGAGGGTCGAACTCCTTGACGACGACCTTGATCTTCTGGTCGAGGGAGACGACCTCCTCAGGATTGTCGATCCTGCCCCAGGAGAGATCGGTGATGTGGATGAGACCGTCAACACCGCCGAGGTCGACGAATACGCCGTAGTTGGTGATGTTCTTGACGGTTCCTTCAAGGATCTGTCCCTTCTCGAGCTTGCTGATGAGCTCAGCCCTACGCTGCTCCTGCTCTGCCTCGAGGAGAGCCTTGTGGGATACGACGACGTTGCGGAACTCCTGGTTGATCTTGACGATCTTGAAGTCCATTGTCTGGTTGACATATGCATCGTAGTCGCGGATAGGCTTGATGTCGATCTGGGAACCAGGAAGGAATGCCTCGATTCCGAATACGTCGACGATCATACCGCCCTTGGTGCGGGTCTTGATGAAACCCTTGACGATCTCGTCGTTGTTGCAAGCCTCGTTGACACGGTCCCAGGACTTGAGGGCGCGAGCCTTCTTGTGGGAAAGGATAAGCTGACCTTTCCTGTCCTCTGCGGACTCTACATAGACCTCAACTTTGTCGCCAACCTTGAGGTCAGGGTTGTAACGGAACTCAGGAGCCGCGATGACACCTTCGCTCTTGTAACCTATGTTGACGATCACCTCTCTTTTGTTGATGCCGGTGACGGTACCCTCTACGACCTCGTTCTCGACGATCTTGGAAAGGGTCTGGTCATAGGCCTCTTCAATCTCTTTCTTGTCTGCTTTTCCGTAGATTTCGGAGCTTCCTTCAAAGGCTTCCCAATCGAAGTCTTCAGGAGCGACTGAAGCGTTGAGAGATGACTTCTTAACTTCTTCAGCAATTGGATTCAATGTTTCTTCTGCCATAATGGTAATTAAGATAACTAGTTGTTTAACAATATTTTAACGCCCTACCGTACGCGCCGTGAAAGCGAAGCCGGTCAAAAGGCTCGCAAAATTAGACAAAAATATCTGATTTACAATGAGTAAATAAGAAAAAATCAGAGCATCTTCTTCTTACGGAAGATATAAAGGACGAAAGCGACGGTCAGGAGCATGAAGCCGAGCAGGACAAGCCAGGCCCACCACTTCTCCATCATTGGAAGCGGCACGTTCATTCCGTAGAAACTAGCCACCAGGGTAGGAGGCATCAGAAGCACCGAAACCAGGGTGAATATCTTCATTATATTGTTCTGTTCCAGGTTGATAAGACCTACGACGGTCTCCTGGAGATACTCCAGCCTCTCGAAACTGAAATCAGCGTGGTTGATAAGGGAAGTGATATCCTGGAGTATGACGCTGAAGCGTCCCTGAAGATCACGCGGATACTTGTCGCTCTTGAGCAGGTTGGAAATCAGCCGCTGCTTGTCCACGATGTTCTCGCGGACGAGCATCGTATTCTCCTGCAACTGATTGATGTCGAGGAGGAAATCCTCATTGATGTCTTCCTGCTGGTTGATACGCTTGCTGTACTGGGCGATCTCCTTGGACATCAACTCGATCATATCCGCATCAAGGTCGACTCGCTGGTCCATTATGCTGGCGAATACGGTGTAGCCGCTGGAATAGAGCTGCGGCATTACTATCAGCTTCCTCTGGAGTTCGGTGAAGGAACGGAGGGGAACATCGCGCAATGTAGCCAGGGTATTGTCCACGAACGTGAAGGAAACGGCCTCCATCGAGTAATCCTCCGGGCCAGGCATAAGGAAGTTGGTATTGGCGAAGATCGCTTTCTCACTCTCCGAGAAACGGGAAGAACTCTCGATCTCCTCGGCCTGCGCACGGCTCTGTATCTCGACCCCAAGGAAATCATCCACGGTATGCTTTTCCTCGCTGGATGGAGAGAGCATATCAATCCAGAGGACTTCGCCCCTCTCCATATTGGAAAGCTCCGATTCTGACTGGGATACCAACAGCTTGCCGTTCTGTCTGTAGAAAATAGCGATCATAATACTCCGTTTACAAAAGTAGGAATATTTTCGCAAAAGATGCTCAGATAGAGGAAAAAATCGCTAAATAAGACCGGCAAGCACCCCGATGCCTATGGCGATCAGTACGATTCCTCCCACGATTTCCGCAGGCTTGCCGAAACGGTCCCCTATCTTCGATCCGCCGAACACCCCGACCGTCACGACCAGGAGCGTCACGATGAACAGCGCGACGACATTCGCAGCCATAACCTTCAAGGTTGTCCCGCAGAGTGAGAGGCTGATCCCCACGGCGAAGGCATCGATGCTGGTCGCGACAGCCCCCAGCACTATATTCTTGAATCCGTTCAGATTGTGGTGGCGCTCTTCTCCCCTCAGGGCATCGATGATCATCGAGCCTCCGACATAAAGCAGGAGCAGGAATCCCAGGACGTCGGCAATCTTGTGAAGATAACCGGCCAGAGCGTCTCCAAGGAGCCATCCCAGGAACAGTAGGGATATATGGATAATGCTGAATACCAGGGCTATGGGAAGGGCCTCCCTCCAGGTTACCTTCCTGAGTGAAAGGCTGGAGCAGGCAGTGACTGCGAAGCAGTCCGCACAAAGCGACAGCGCCAGGACGACAGCTTCAAGGATCCACATAGCCTCAAGGTTTGAACTGCTGCCTGTTCACGATGGAACGGCCGAGTGTAAGTTCGTCGGCATATTCCAGGTCATCTCCGAAACCAAGGCCCCTGGCAAGAGATGAAATCCTGATTCCGTAGCCGGAGATGAGCCGGTAGATGTAGAATGACGTAGTCTCGCCTTCCACGTCTCCGCTGAGAGCAAGTATAACCTCGATATCGCCAGGTGCGGCTTCCCCGGATGAAACCATAGCCTTCACCCTGTCCGCCAGTGCGGCGACCGTAATGTCGGAAGGACCGACTCCCGCAATCGGAGAAATGATTCCGCCGAGGACGTGGTAAAGGCCGTGATACTGTCCCGTGTTCTCGATGCTCATCACATCCCTGACGTTTTCGACCACGCAGATAGTCCTGCGGTCCCTGGTCCTGTCAGAACAGATAGGGCATATATCATCGTCCGAAATCATACGGCACTCCTTGCAATACTTGGCCTCGTCCCTGAGGCGGACTATCGAATCGGCGAAATGATGGACATTCTCCTCCGGTTGCCTGAGCAGGTGCAGGGCAAGCCTGAGGGCGCTCCTCTTCCCTACTCCCGGGAGCGAGCCTATCGCCTGTACGGCATTCTCAAGAAGCTTTGAAGGATATTTCTCAGGAATATTCATAGGTCATTCAAGCTATGGAAGACTCAGACTGCCGTGACGCGATGGCGCTGCGGACCGACCCGTAGGAATACAGCAGAGAACGGGCCTGTTCATAGTCTTCTATACCGGTCGCGTCCATTATCATCCTCGTCCCCTTCTCCACTGGATCTTCGCCACCGCAATGGTAACGGACCAAGCCTTCGCTCGGAGATGGGATGATGGCCGAGAACCTGACTCCGTACGGTTCCGCCACCTTCAAGAGTATATCCTTGTAGGCGAATCCGAATCCGCCTACTATCCCGACTGGATAGCGCTCGGTATCATACTGCCCTGCAACCCGTTCGAAAAAGTCCCGGAAATTACTGTCCACCAGCGACTTTACATATTCGGAATAGGAATACCTCTCCATAATCCACGGTGCGAAGGAACCAAGATATCCCGCAGGAGAACCGCCTTTATAAACATTCTCGACCACGGTCATGTAATCCACTTTGAAATCCCTTCCGAACTCGCTTGCCACCGGTTCAGGAACCAGGCCTTTTATGAAATCCGACATAAACAGTTTTCCAAGCCTCGCTCCTCCGCCTTCGTCACCCAGGATGAAGCCTCCGGAACGGACGTTCCTGACCACCTTCTCTCCGTCGAACAGGCAGCTGTTCGATCCTGTCCCGAGGATAGCAGCTATTCCGGGGCTATGTCCACAGACAGACCTGGCCGCAGCCAGGAGGTCGGAAGCATATTCAATGGCGGCATCCGGAAATATGGACCTGAATACCTTGTCGAGTCTTTGTGCCAATGCAGGGACTTTCTCATCTCCTGATGAAACCAGTCCCGCAGCATAGAAATGGATATCATCGACCTTGCCTAGGAATCCTTTAGTCCCAAGCACTTCAAAGGCCTGGTTGACAGCAGTTTCCACTGCTTCTTCGGACATAGTGGCGAGGTTGATCCCTCCGGCCTTGACGAACACCGGACCCGTGCTCCCGTCAACCACGCACCAGTCAGTCTTTGTAGCTCCGCTTTCTATGATCAGTACCATTCCGGATCAGTTTCAATTCAACTTACAAATATAATAAACCTGCGGAGATGCTGCAATCGATAAAATCTGTGAATTCTTGCAAATGCGGGGAAATTGAAGTATTTTCACAAGGATAAAAAACGATAACCAATGAAAATGATATCCATCCGATCACTCGCCGCCTCGGTGGCGCTCACATTCACTTTATCAGCCTTCGCACAGCTTCCATTCCAGGACAAGGGCCTCAGCCCGGAGCAAAGGGCCGCAGACCTGGTGGGCAGGCTCACGCTTGAGGAGAAAGCGGCGCTGCTGCGCTACGATTCTCCGGCGGTAGAAAGACTCGGAATCCCTGCCTACAACTGGTGGAACGAAGCCTTGCACGGGGTGGCACGCAACGGGAACGCCACCGTATATCCGATGCCGGTAGCTATGGCATCGACATTCGATCCTCAACTGGTCGAAGAAGTATTCACCTCCGTGAGCGACGAGGCCAGGGTCAAGTACAGGCTCGCCAGGACGGTGGAGAATCCGGAGAACTACTGGTACAAGGGTTTGACATTCTGGACCCCCAACATCAACATATTCAGGGATCCGAGGTGGGGTCGCGGGATGGAGACCTACGGAGAAGATCCTTACCTGACAGGACTGCTGGGAATGGCGGTGGTGAGAGGACTTCAGGGAGACCGTGACAACGGGGACCTCAAGGCCCAGGCCTGCGCAAAGCACTTCGCCGTGCATTCCGGTCCTGAATCCACCAGGCACAGTTTCGATGTAACGGTTTCAGAAAGGGACTTGCGGGAAACCTACCTTCCCGCCTTCCGGGACCTCGTAGTAAAGGCCAAGGTCGATGAGGTTATGTTCGCCTACAATCGCTTCGAGGGGTATCCCTGCGGCGCAAGCGAACGCCTCCTGAAGGATATACTGAAAGATGAATGGGGCTTCGAGGGACTGATCGTCAGCGACTGCTGGGCAGTGAGCGATTTCTTCAACGGCCACGGCTGGTCGGCCAATCCCGTGGAAGCCATAGCGGCTGCAATCAACGCCGGAATGGACCTCGAATGCGGTGCGCTTACCCCGCTTGCGGTCAAGGCGGTAAAGGAAGGCCTGCTGGATGAAGCGACGATAGATGCCAGGCTCACCAAGCTGCTGGCGGTGAGGTTCGCCTTGGGAGAGATGGATTTCGAGTCTCCCTGGGACACGATCCCGGAAGAAGTACTCTGCTCTGGAAGCCACTCCGAACAGGCATTGGACATCGCCAGGAAGAGCCTCGTACTGCTTTCCAACGACGGCACGCTTCCTCTCAAGGAAGGCTCCAGGATCGGACTTGCAGGTCCGAACGCAGCGGACTCGGTGATGATGTGGGGCAATTACAACGGCTTCCCTCTGCGCACTGTTACCCTCCTGGATGCGTTGAAAGCCAGGATCCCTGACATCAAATACGTAAAAGGCTGCTCGCACGCCGCCGAGCTGGATTCTGTCGCCACGGACATAGACGCCGTCGTCAAGGAATTCGAAGACTGTGACATAGTGGTATTCGCCAGCGGCATATCCCCTTCCCTGGAAGGTGAAGAGATGCCTGTCAAGATTCCGGGGTTCTCCGGCGGAGACAGGACTTCCATCCAGCTCCCGGCCATCCAGAAGCAGCTTATCGCCGCCCTTGCAAAAGCCGGCAAGAAGGTCGTACTGGTCAATTTCTCCGGAAGCGCGGTTGCCCTGACCGAGGAAGCCGGACTTTGCAGCGCGATACTCCAGGCCTGGTATCCCGGGCAGGAAGGCGGAACTGCGATTGCCGACGTGCTCTTCGGAGATTTCAACCCTTGCGGAAAGCTTCCTGTGACCTTCTATGCCGATGATTCCCAACTGCCGGACTTCGACAATTACGATATGGCGGGAAGGACTTACCGCTACTTCACCGGAACACCTCTGTATCCATTCGGACACGGGTTGGGATATTCGGAATTCAAATACCGCAGGCCGAAGGTCAGGACCGTCGACGGGAACAGGTCCCTGGTCCTGAAGCTCAGGAACAAGGGAAAGATGGACGGGGATGAGATAGTCCAGGTCTATGTCAGCCGCCCTGACGACAAGGAAGGCCCGGTGAAGACGCTCAAAGCATTCAAGAGGTTATCTGTCAAGGCCGGAAGGACCGTAAAGGTGGTCATCCCGCTCGAAGACGAAACTTTCGAGTGGTGGAATCCGGAAAGCGGCAAGATGGAAGTCCTCGGCGGAGAATATATCCTGCACGTTGGCGGGTCATCGGAAGACTCCGCCTTGAAGACCGTAAAGGTCAAGATCTGATTATCAACGGCTTACTTACGCAGAGCTTTCTTCAGCACGGGCAGGATGTGGTCCGTGTAGCGCATCATTCCCAGATCGGTGAAGTGGACTCCGTCCACCGTAGCTTCGCCGTCATCTCCTATCATCCCCTTGGTGGAGACATAGTAAATCTTCTTCTCCCCTGCTTTCTTCAGTTTCCTGAAGAGAGCGCTCTGGGCGACGTTCCTTGATTCGACCTCCTTGCGTATGCGGTTGTCGAAACGGGTATGAGGATATGTCGGGTCCTCGACGAATATCACCGGAACCGAAGGATGCTTGTCCCGCAGGATCCTGAAGAACTTTTCTCCTCTTTCCTCAATCCGGTCGACTGAGGAATTGGGGACATAGTCCAGCACGAATACGGCCGGATTCTCAACCTGCGCCATCAGTTCAGCAATCTCGTAATCCAGAACTGCGTTGCCGCTGAATCCGAGGTTTATCACTTCCCTGTCAAGCCTCCGTCCTATGATGGCTGTGAATGCCATTCCGGGACGGTTGGCGCAGCCACCCTGGAGTATACTGGAGCCATACATCACGATAGGGCTTCCAGACTTCGGACTCGGAACCACCGGAGCCTCATATACAGAGCCTTCATCGAATCCCAGTTCCAGGCTTTCAAGATTCGTATAGAGAGGCAGGTACAGCATATACTCCCTCATCACCGGATCCATATCCTTGACAAGCTGCCTGGTCCTCACTTCATTATCCTGCCAGATGAACCCGCTTCCGGCGAAACGCCACCCGTCCTTGTCCGTAAGGATATAGAGGTCGAGGCCGTTGTCTCCAACGTCGGTCATATGGGACATATGATGCTTCTTCGGCTTCCAGCGAGCGGTGATGATGGTGGAATTGGACCTGAAGCGGATATACAGTCCCGCGGAGTTCCTGCCGAGGTTCCAGAGTGCCTCGCGGGATATATCCTTGTAGGCCAGAGGGAGCCTTTCATAACGTCCGGAAGTATTCTCGATGCACTTTCCGTAAAGCGGGAATACGGAAGCGTCCACGAAGACGGTTTCCTTCTCCTGCGCGAAAGCCACGGAGGCAAACAAGCAGGCCACCACAGCGCAAATACTTTTCAACCTATTCATATCCGAATAATCAAGCAACGAATTTCCCTCTCTTGAACCAACGGAAAAGACCGTAGGCCGACGCGATCACGTAAGCAGTGTACAGGATCGTAAGCCACATCTTGCCGGCCATCGAGCACATTATCACCAGGATTATGTCTCCGATTATCCAGAGGATCCAATGGTAAGGGATGGACCTGGCGAGCCAGAACATAGCGACCACACAAAGCGAAGTGGACAGTGCATCCAGTACGGGATTGCTGTCATTAAGCACCTCCAGCAGCCAGATAAGCAGCACGGTGCCTGCAATGAATATCACGAGGCTCCAGAGGCCCGTCTTGAGGGACAGGTGTGTAAGGTGGATGTCCTCTCCGGCCGCCTTGTCCTCCGCATTGAGGGCAAGGCTGTCCTTCTTCCACTGGTACAGGCCCCAGACGGCCATTACGACGTAATAGATGTTCAAACCCATATTCGCCCAGTTGCTTTCCAGGAAGAACTGGATCGCGCAGGCCGTGCTGGTTACCATTCCGAAGTACCACATCTCGTTTTTCTGCAGCACCTCGCAGACCACATAAGGGATCCCGAGCACAAGGGCTATTATCTCGATAATCTGTACGATATCCATAAACCATTCTTTATTCTTAATAGAGGTCCTCCCACCTCCGGGAGCCGGTGGCTATGGGATTACCACCGGTGGAGCGGAGTGAACTATTCTTCGTTCAGGAGCTGCGGCGGCCTTGAGAGGCGGCCTCGGGGCTGCTGAAGCAGAAGCACGGTTCACGGCGTCATATTCGAGGAACTTCTCGAAGGAAGCGGTCTCGCCGCTCAGCTCCATGATCCTCTTGTAGATAGCCCATCTCGAAGGTGCGTTGAAGTACTCGAAGTTGTCCCTCATCATACTGTTCTCAGACGGCCTGTAAGCACCCTTCGAATACAGCGATCCACCTTCGAATATTCCAACCTCGCTCTTGTAGCGGTCATCGGAAAGGAAGGCGCTCCACTTGACATTCGACGGATCGTTGGTGAAGTCCACGTTGGAATACCAACCGTACTGCTGGTACATCGAATTACGGTAGTCTATGTGTGCCTGAGGAATCGCACCCTGATAGTCGCCATACTCGTCATCGAGGAAGCCGAATCCGTGTCCGCCGGCTTCGTGGCGCAGGGTTATACCGAATGCCTCGTAATCATTGCGAACGGATCCATAGTAGGCTATTCCGGACTGCAGGGACTCACTCATATATGTAATGCCTCGCTCTGAGACGGAATTGACCAGCACTCCGATCAGCAGGTTCTCCTTATCCTTTATCTCAGGAACCTTCAAGGCGTATTCGAAACACTTGTCGGCATCACCTGTAGAGATGGAACTGTACGTCGCTACCGAACCAAGGGCGGTGGAATAACCTGGGCCGGTCTTTTCGTTCTTGGAAACCACCTTCACTGCGTACACGTTGAACCTGTTACGGAAGGTCATGTACGGCTCGATGGAGAAGAACTCTTCCATCGACTGTCTCATCACTGTCTCATACAAACCTCCGGAGTTCATATCCCTGTCCACGTAGGCGTCGCCCAGGAACACGATGTTGATGCCCTTGCCTACAGATGCCTTCTGGAGTGTCATCACCTCGCCGTCCTTGGAATAGTCAGTCGAGGTATAGTCTTCATTCTCCTCCAGTGGACCGAAGATCTCCTCAAGCACAGGAATCAGACTGGTAGAAGCAGTGTATCCGAACCTGTTCCTGGAATGATCGGTAACATTGCCCCTGCTGGTTTTTATTACATTACCCTTGTTGTCCACTATGATGGCCGAAGGTGTACCGGAGCACCATACACTCCACTCATATCCATCGAAGTCAAACAGAGAGAAGTTATACCACGAGTCATAATTCCTTTCCAGGAGGACATCCTTCAACGGCTTGCCCGAATCCTCTGTCGGGGAATCGGCGTTGAAAGCAGCGATGATCTCCAAACCGTCACCATGGTATTTATCATACATCCTCTTCAGGATCGGCATCAGAACTTTCGAATAAGGACACCAAGTAGCCCAGTTGAGCAGAACCGTGGCCTTGTTCTTTGAAACGATCTCCTTATAGGCTATAGTCTTTCCGGTGACCAGGTCCTTTATGTCCCTTCTCGGCCAGTATGCAGGGATGTCATAGTCTCCTACAACTAAAGGAGTCGTTCTAAAATCTGCCTGATGGAGGTACATATTGACCAGCCAGTCAGCATCTGGAGACGTAACGAAAGAATCGGGTACCTTTTCGTCCAGGAACGGTTCGCGTAGGTACAACTTCGTCCCAAGGCAAGCCCAGGAGTCCGGGACCATCCCGGTAAAAGCATTTCTATCTAAAGCCATATGATCCAATCCTGGATTACTGCCAAGGCTTTCCGGAAGCGGGCCAGTCATCAATGTGTTGTCTAAAATAATAATATTCCGAAGAGGCACGCCTTCGAACAAATCCGGCAAACTGGTCATTGATGTAGAATACAAATACAAATCTGTTAGGTTCTTGAGTCTTCCGAAACTAGGAGGCAATGTTCCGGTAAGTCCAGGTTCATCATCAACACTAAATACTAAAAGATCTGTCAAATTATCAAAGCAGTCTGGGAACTCTCCTTTCAGGCCGTAGTTCCCAAAATACAACGAGAAGCCACTGCGACTATTATCCCACAGGAAACCTTGCCAGTCAAAGAGGGATTGTGACATATCCCACTTTTTGTCGATCCTCCAGTTCGGCCCGTCCATAGCATCGTAAATCTCCATAAGGGCATTCTTGATTCTCTGACTCCCATCCTGAGTGAAGGTCAGTGTGATAGGCCTGACTTTGCCGTCCTTGTCCTTGACGGTGACCTTGCCCTGACGCGGGTCAGGATTCGGATTCGCGTCGAAACTGAACTCCAGTTTTCCGCTGGTGAGCGCCCTGACGGCCACAAAGTGGATCCAGGACTGTGCAGCAGGCTCGACTTCGACAACCACGTCCGTGTTGTACTGGACATCCACCGCAAAGGTACCTCCCTCCGCAGGTATCTCCATCACGTCTCCGACAGTTATGACTTTCTTCTCTTCCTGTACGAAGGTCAGGGTAATATCCGACACCTTACCGGACTTGTCCTTTACGGTG
>JAGDBQ010000052.1 GCA_017958985.1 Bacteroidales bacterium | reverse complement strand
TCCTTCGCTCCGAATACCAGGCAGACTCCTTCTATATCAAGCAGTTCCTCCCTCCTGAGCTCCGCGTAGCAACCTGTTATTATCAGCTTGGCTTCAGGTGCCGTGCGATGCATTTTCCTGATTATGTTCCTGCACTTCTTTTCGGCTCGTTCCGTGACCGAACATGTATTGATGAGGTACACGTCGGCCTTGTCCTCCCAGGGGACCACTTCCAGACCGTTGCGGACGAAGCCTCTTTCATATGTGGAAGTCTCGGCGTAGTTCAGCTTGCAGCCGAGAGTAAGGAAAGCAATCCTCATCGCTAATAGTTTTTCAGTTCGTCCGGTGCCAGGTCTTCTCCGTAGCTGGCAGTTACCCTGGACCAGGCACATATCCCTCCGACGGGCGGGTTCTTCTTGGCGATCCTGACCTGGATGAACGTAAAGGCCCCGGCCTCCCTTGCAAGGCAGTCCACGATCCGGCCGGCGACTGCTTCCAGGAGGTCGGACGGCTTCGCCATCTCGCGTGCTATTATCTCGTAGATCCTGGAATAGTCGATCGTATGCTCAAGAGAATCTGACTTGGCTGCCTTCCTGATGCTAGTATGCCCCAGGAAATCCACGATGAAGGTGTTTCCATTGGTCTTTTCCTCTTCCAGGCACCCGTGGTTGGCGTGGAATTCCATTCCGAGCAGTTCGATAGCTCCCAGGTCGTTTATCTTGAGTCCCATTGCAGTAGTTGTATCAAGCCAATATAAGGAAAACGCACGGCCGCTTCCCGATAGCGTAGGGTTTCCGCTTCCATTCCTTGACCGTCATCATGGATATGGTTTCGCCTTCGTTGGTTATGTCGGCCGCGATGCACAGTTTCGTGGAAGGTTTGAGCGTGGACAACAGGTCAGCCATAATGGAATCGTTCCTGTACGGAGTTTCTATGAATATCTCCGTCTGGTCAAGTTTGGAGGAGCGGCTCTCGATCTCGCGGATCATCCTTCGCCGCTCTTCCGTCTTTGCCGGCAGGTAGCCGCAGAAGGCGAAGCTCTGTCCGTTCAGTCCTGAGCCCATCAGCGCCATCATGAGTGATGAAGGTCCGACCATCGGGATTACGCGGATTCCCTCCCTGTGACAGAGGGCGGCCAGTTGTGCTCCCGGGTCGGCGACAGCCGGAAGACCGGCTTCCGAGACCAGACCTACATCGGTTGGGTTGCCATCCCCATCTGAAAAGAGCTCCAGCAGGGATTCGATTTCCTGTGCCGTGGAATGTTCGTTGAGCTCCCTGAGCTCCAACTCCTGGATGTGTCCTTTCAGGCCTGCGGCGCTCAGGAAGCGTCGGGCGGTGCGGCTTTCTTCCACTACATATTTGTTTATCAGCCGGATACGGTCAAGGACCGGTTGCGGAAGCACTGCCGAAGGATCACAGTCACCAAGCGGGGTGGGTATGAGATATAGATTTCCTTTTGCCATTCCGTTGCAAAGTTAATCAATATCTTCCGTTTTCCGGAGTTTCCCCATGGCTTTGTCGAGGCTCTCCGTCGGGGCGATTATGTTGTATGATTTCCAGAAGTCCGGATCGTAGTCGGAAGCAGCCTTGTCAGCCAGGATATCCTTCTTCCTGAAGGCTCCTTTCCTTGGGACGGATTGTTCGTCTCCCTGGTGCAGATCCGTTGTCACCAGTTCGCTTACGGCTGTGTAATCGGTCCTGAATAGACGTTTTTTCCAGTCGCACTTGAATTTCATCTCGGTTCGGATGTATCTCACCCTCGATATCCCGTTTTCAAGATAATAGTCGTAGCGCAGTTTGAGTGCGAGGGGAGTGAAACGCAGTCCGGTCGGCTTCCGGATGAGCATCATCTGGGTTGCCTTGGCCTTGTCGGACATGTCGAGTTCCAGGTCGAACCTGGTGAAAGAAAGGGTCTCGACATCGATGTAGATCGTGCCGTAGTACTGGGCGTATCCGACATCTCCGAGAGGGGAAATCTTGATGGCGAACTGGGTCCTGTCGCCGATCATCTCAGGAATACCCATGGCCAGGCTGTAATGGCTGAGGGTTTCCTGGTCCAGCAAGTCGCGGTTCTTGACAATGTCCAGGAATACCGCCTGTGCAGGACCGCCCGCTACTTTCACGGACAAAGTGTCGCGCTTGTCGGGGCTTTCGAGTATCCTGCTCTTCTCCACGGCTATCCTGTCAGGCGTCACACCTACCGCATACGATGTCTTCATCATCTTGGCGACAGCTTCCGAAATGAATATGTAGCGTTGCTTTTTCTTTATCGTTTCCCTGTAGAAGCAGTCGAAGGTTTCTGTCCTGGATGGATAGTTGTCCCTTATCTTCCTGATAGCATCCATCAGTATCCGGTATGGGTCTCCCGTAACGACCATCGCCTCCGTCAAGGTCAGTGACATCCGGGTCAGCCTCACTTTAAGTACTGCGTCAGGGTCATCCGGCACCTTGATCCTTTCGGATTTGTAACCCAGGAGCGAGAACTCTAGCATCCGAGGCTCCGTGGAAGATTTGATGATGAAGTCTCCGTCAGCATTGGACACGGTTGCGTAGTTCTGTCCCATCACACTGACGCTTACGTACTGGAGCGGCCGTCCGGTTTCGGCATCCGCAACGTTGCCGTTCACCACATAGCGAAGCTCAGGCGGATCGTTCTGTGCCAATGCCGTGAAGCAGGAGAGTATAAGTAAAAGTATGGCTTTCAGTCTCATGCCTCTAAGATAATATTTTTTAAACATACGTGCAAGGTTCCACATTCTCTGCATTTAGTTAAGCAAAGTCTCGCTGCTTAATTGAACTTCAAACTATTTACCTGATATGAAAAAGACGAGTTGCTTTATCATGGTCCCGGTGATGTGCCTCATGATCGCCGGTACCGTCTCTTGTATGATGGACTATGCTGATAACTTCGAGCTCGCGAACGGACACGTGGTGGTCCTGACCGATCCCGACGGAACCGGGGACAAGTTCGAGGATTTCCTCGACAATCCTTTCATCGATACCGAAGTCGAGAATGTTTCGACCTTCTCCGTGGATGCCGACGGGGCGGCTTATGCCTATATGCGCCGGATGGTCAATCAGGGTTTCAGGCCGACCAGGGCGGCGGTCAGGATCGAGGAATACCTCAATTATTTCACTTTCGACTATCCTGATCCTGCCGGCGGGAAAGATGTGGCCATCAATGCAGAGGTCGGAGCCTGCCCATGGCAACCGGAGCACAAGCTTCTCCGTCTCGGAATCAAGGGACGTGATATATATCAGGGGAAGCACCCGAAGTCCAATTATGTATTCCTCCTGGATATCTCCGGGTCCATGGCGACCAAGGACAAGCTTCCACTTCTCCAGGAAGGGATGAAAGCGATGATCGACTATCTGGACCCGGACGACCGCATTTCCATCGTAACCTATGCCAGCGGTGAGAAGAAGGTGCTGGAATCGACTCCGGTCAGGGAGGCCAGCAAGATCAAGAAGGCCATCGGCAAGCTCGTGGCTTCGGGAAGTACCGCGGGACATTCCGGTATGAGGATGGCATATGAAGAGTGCCTCGCCAATTACATCGAAGGTGGCAACAACCGCGTGATACTGGGCACCGACGGCGACTTCAATGTCGGAGAAACATCCACTGAAGCCATACTGGAACTGGCTGAGAACTATGCTGCGAAGGGTATCTATCTGACAGTCTGCGGCTTCGGTACCGGCAACCTGAATGACAGCATGATGGAGAGAGTCTCGAACGCGGGAAACGGTACCTACGAATACATCGATTCGGAGGATGAGCTTACTAAAGTCTTCGTGATCGAGCGCAACAAGTTCACCTCCGTGGCCAACGACGTGAAAAACCAGGTCACCTTCGACAAGGAGATGGTCAAGTCTTACAGGCTCATTGGTTATGAGAACCGTGTCCTGGGCAAGGAGGATTTCGACAATGACAAGAAGGATGCCGGCGAGATCGGAGCCAGCCAGACCATCACCGCATTGTACGAGATCGTGCCTGCGGAGGGGTTTGCTAAGTCCAAGGTCATAGCGAAATATGATCTCCGCTACAAGGAGGCACTCGGAGATGCCAGCATCCCTCTTACAATGGATATAGCGGTTTCAGATCCGGATGGATCTTCCGCCAACCTGGACCTGGCTGCTGGGATAGCGGCATACGGAATGATGCTCAGGCAGACCAGATACCAAGGTTCCTCCTCTTTCGCCATGGCTCATGAACTGGTGTCGAGGAGTATCAGGAACAGTGCGGGTTTCGATCCATACCAGCTGCAGCTCAGGGAGAACCTGCTTGAATTGATCGACAAAGCAGATAGAATTAAATATGAAGATTAAGTTACTTATTCCGGCATTGCTTGCTGTCCTGTCGGCGGCCTGCTCCTGCGAACGATTGAATCCGGATGTCTATTTCAAGGAGACATCTTCTGGGAGGAACGTCCTCTCATTCACTCTCAACGGTGAAAAAGTGTACCAGGCCATCAGTGGGGGATTTCCTTCGGAGTATCCTATAATGAGACATGCCACTTATAAGGAAGATGAAGGTAACGGGGAGATCGTGATTGAAGCCAGGCTGGACCACAAGCGGTTTTCGCGGATTTCGTTCTCGATTCCGTCCGGTGAAGTCAAGGAAAACGCAACATTGCGGCCTGCAGTCGACTTCGAGTATCTTTACCTTCCACAGATTGCGCATTGGGGACCTCCTGAGACCGGGCCAGGCTACACTGCCACTCCGCTAATCATAGACAGGAAGGCGGAATATAGGCGTGTCACTGTGACCACCTCGATGCTGAAGATCAGGAAGTGGTCTCCGGACGAGAAAATCCTTTCCGGGAATTTCACAATGGCCGGCCATTATGCCGACAGTGCCGGCAAGGTAACGAATTTCAATGTGAATGACGGTATGTTCGATGTCACGGATGACGCGTATCCGCTGGGGACTTGAACCGTATCCGCTATTTGCAGACCATTATTTTCTGGATCAGTTTATCGGTTGACTGCATCCCAAGCGAACCGATCTCTCCGAGATTGCGGATGGTTTTCTCGATGTCATTGTCGATGATGCCATCCGTCTCGCATACGCAGGTTCCCCTCAGGGCGAGAACCCCTGACTGGATGGCGCATGCTACCCCGGAAGCCACTTTCATCGCACAGCCGACCTTCGCACCGTCACAGACCATACCGGTTATGTTCCCGATCATGTTCTTTATCGCGGCGCAAATCTGCTCGTAGCCTCCGCCCTGGAGGAATACAAGTCCGCAGGCTGATCCCGTGGATGCAATGACGCAGCCGCAGAGTGCTGAAAGCTTGCCAAGATATCCCTTGATATGGATCGCGACCAGGTTGGCAAGGATCAGGGCACGGGCAAGTTGTTCGTCGCTGGTTCCGTATTTCAGGGAATATGCAATCACCGGCATGCTGACGGTGATTCCCTGGTTCCCGCTGCCTGAGTTGCTCATTGCCGGCAGCTTGCAGCCTGCCATCCTGGCATCAGATGCCGCCGCAGTCATCCCCATGGCGAAACTCATGAAGTCGTCCCCGAATATTTCGTTCTGGTTCTCCCTGATAGCCTTGCCCACGTTCAGGCCGTAGTCGCCTTCGAGACCTTCCAAGGCGAGCGCCAGATTCAAGTCCCTGTCTTTCAGGATGAAACTGATGTCTTCATAGGCGGCGGTCCTCGCGAAGGAGAGTATCTCCTTCACTGAAAGT
>JAGDBQ010000051.1 GCA_017958985.1 Bacteroidales bacterium | reverse complement strand
CCTCTTCGGAGGCCTTGCCCGCAGCAAGGAGTTCCTTACCGAACCTATCGAAAGGTCGATGAACGCGAATGTCCTGCCTCTGTGGCGCGGCAAGGTGAAACTCGTCTATTCCTCCCTCAAGGAGTCTGACGCAGCCATCCTCGGAGCTTCGGCTCTCGCCTGGTAAGACAGTCGGTAATATGATTGAGGCTGGCCTTCCCGGTCAGCCTCTTTTTTATTATCTTTGTGTGTCGTTTCTGATATGCCTGAGAAAAAGGAATATATTGAAATCCGGGGTGCGAGGGCGCACAACCTGAAAGGAGTCAACTTGGACATTCCGAGGGACTCCTTCGTCGTGGTGACCGGTCTCAGCGGCAGCGGAAAGTCCTCGCTGGCCTTCGATACCATCTACGCAGAGGGTCAGAGGAGGTATATGGACACACTCTCCACATATGCGAAGCATTTTATGGGAGTGCTCGAGAAACCGGAAGTGGAAAGCATAGAAGGTCTCAGTCCTATCATTGCGATCGAGCAGAAGACCACCGGCAACAATCCCCGCTCCACCGTAGGCACCATAACCGAGATCTTCGATTTCCTCAGGCTCCTCTATGCCAGGGCTTCCAGGGCATATTCTCCGTTGACCGGGAAGGAGATGGTCAGGTACACCGACGAGCAGATCGTGGACCTGATAATGGAGGGCTACAAGGGCAGGAAATGCTATCTCCTGGCTCCGCTCGTAAGGGGTCGCAAAGGTCATTACAGGGAGCTTTTCGACCAGTTGAGGAGACGGGGATACACGGAAGTCAGAATCGACGGGGAAATATTCCAGCTGAACGAAGTCGAGGCCCTGGACCGCTACAAGGCACATTTCATCGAACTTGTAGTGGACAAGCTGAAACCTTCGGAAGGCGACCAGAAGCGGATAAGGGATTCCGTGATGACCGCCCTGAACTTGGGAAAAGGGTCGGTGGCGATGCTGGAAGCCGGAGGTGACACCCTGGAGCATTTTTCAAAACACCTTGTGGACCCGGATTCGGGTTTGTCGTTGCAGGAACCTGCACCGCATTCCTTCTCTTTCAACTCTCCGGAAGGTTACTGTCCGCACTGCAAGGGACTTGGAATGATCGTGGATGTGAACATCGACTCCATAATTCCCGACAGGAGCGTGTCCATCGCCGATGGCGGCATCATCCCCCTGGGAAGGATACGGGAGACCAGGAAGTTCGACGTCATCCGTTCCATAGCCAGGAAATACGGATTCTCATTGTTCGACCCGATAGCATCTATTCCCGACGAGGCCGTTTCCCATATAATATTCGGAAGCGACGAACTCTTCAGGGTAGGGGAAGGCAACCTGTCGGAGATGGTGTCGTTCAGCGGCATAGTCGATGACATAGACGACAAAGTCGAGTGCCCGGTCTGCCACGGAACCCGTCTGAACGAGAATACCAAGTGCTTCAGGATCGACGGCAAGACCATATCCGATGTCGCCGCCATGGAGATGACCGAGCTCGGGAAATGGTTGGAAAGCCTGCCTCCAAAGCTGAATGCCAGGGAGAACAACATAGCCAGGGATATCCTCAAGGAACTTGGAGACCGTGTCCGCTTTATGCTCAACGTAGGTTTGGACTACCTATCCCTCGACCGTCCGACAGCCTCGCTTTCCGGCGGCGAGAGCCAGCGTATCCGCCTTGCCACCCAGATAGGTTCCAAGCTGGTGAATGTGCTGTACATCCTGGACGAGCCTTCCATCGGTCTGCATCAGAGGGACAACCGCAAATTGATCGCCTCCCTCAAGGAACTCCGCGACGAGGGCAATTCCGTGATGGTGGTCGAGCACGACCTGGAGACTATGATGAATGCGGACTGGCTGGTGGATGTGGGCCCGGGTGCCGGAGAAGAAGGAGGCAGGATCTGCCTGAACGCTCCTCTGGACGTTCTCCTCAAGTACGGCAAGGATTTCCCGAAGATCCCTCACTGCATATTCGGAGAATCCCTTACCCTGGATTACCTCCAGGGCAGGAAATCGATACCGGTTCCTTCCGTCCGCAGGCGCGGCAACGGATTGACCCTGGGAATAAGGGGAGCGCGCGGCAACAATCTCAAGGATGTCGACGTGGATTTCCCTCTCGGGTGTTTCATAGGCGTGGCAGGGGTCAGCGGCAGCGGCAAGTCTTCCCTTGTCAACGAGACCCTTATGCCGGTCCTCAAGAACAAGTTCTACCGGTCCAAGATACGTCCCCTTCCGTATGATTCGGTAGTAGGGATCGAGAATATCGACAAGCTCATAGAGATAGACCAGAGTCCCATCGGACGGTCTCCGCGCTCCAATCCGGCCACCTTCACGGGGGTTTTCAACGATATCCGCAGCTTGTTCGAAGACACTCCGGATGCCAAGGTCAGGGGGTTCAAGGCCGGCAGGTTCTCCTTCAATGTCCCGGGGGGCAGATGCGAGGCTTGCAACGGCGCCGGCATCAAGGTGATAGAGATGAACTTCCTGCCGTCCGTAAACGTGGTATGCGAAGAATGCCGCGGGCGCAGGTACAAGGAAGATACACTTGCGGTCCGCTACAAGGGAAAGAATATCAACGATGTCCTGGAGATGCCTGTCAGCGAGGCATATGAGTTCTTCAGGCCTATCCCGAAGATAGCGCAGAAACTCAAGGCCCTGGTGGATGTGGGACTTGGATATATCCATCTCGGGCAGTCCGCCGTGACCCTCTCCGGCGGCGAGTCGCAGAGGATGAAACTTGCAGCAGAACTCTTCCGGAGGGCAACGGGCAATACTCTGTATATCCTGGACGAACCGACCACGGGCCTCCATTTCGAAGATATCAAGATCCTGCTGGGAGTTCTCCAGCAACTTGTGGACCAGGGCAATACCGTGATCATCATCGAACACAACCTGGACATCCTCAAGAGTGTGGATTACATCTTCGATATGGGTCCTGACGGTGGTGCGAAGGGTGGCCGCATAATCGCCAGCGGAACCCCGGAACAGCTTGCCGCCGACCCGGAATCAGTCACCGGTCCGTACCTCAGGGACGTGCTTTGATTTACCGAATTATTCAGTAAATTTGTAGTAATGCACGAGATCAACATAAAGGCTTTTTGCTTCAATCCTTTCCGTGAGAACACCTATCTGATGTGGAACCGGGCGGGAGAATGCATCTTGGTCGATCCGAGTCCTTATACCGACGACGAAAGGGACAGCCTGTTCTCGTACATTAGCGACAAGCAGCTCAAGCCGAAGGAAATATGGCTTACTCACGGCCATTTCGACCACGTTTACGGAGTCGCCCCGATCGTCCGGGAGTATTCCACCCCTGTCCGGATGCACCCGGATGACAAGGTCATACTCGAGAACGACCACGTATTCGCTGCAAGCGTGCTCCTGGATGCGCCTGACTGTTCTTTCGAGACTGTCGACCTTGCAGACGGAGAAATCCTGGACGCCCTTCCGGATTCCTTGTTCAAGGTCATATGGACGCCCGGGCATACTCCCGGCAGCGTTTGTTTCCTCGACTCTGCAGACAAGGTGATGCTTTCAGGGGACACCCTCTTCGCAGGTACTATCGGCAGGACCGACCATATGGGAGGGGACTACGACCGGGAGATCGTGAGCGTGATGGACAAACTTATGGGGCTTCCGGGCGATATCGACGTCCTTCCGGGCCACGGAGGAATGACCAGCATAGCTGACGAGCGGACCCACAATCCTTTCCTCCAGCCTTTCAACGAACCTGAAACAGAAATACTTCCGTAAGATGCATATAGGAATAGCAGGAAACATAGGTTGCGGCAAGACCACCCTGACCAGGATGCTGGCGGACCATTACGGATGGACGCCGAAGTTCGAGTCGGTTACGTACAACCCGTACCTTGAAGATTATTACAAGGATATTCCGAGGTGGTCGTACAATCTCGAGACATATTTCCTGGCGCAAAGGTTCAAGGATGTCCTGGCCATATCCAAGAGCAACGACGTCATAATCCAGGACAGGACACTTTTCGAAGGTGTTTACATATTCGTGGCGAACAACTATGCGATGGGGAACCTCTCCAAGAGGGACTACGAGACGTATATGGACCTTTTCGGGGTGATGTCGGCAATGGCCGGCCAGCCTGACCTGCTGATATACCTGAAGTGCTCCATCCCGCATCTTGTAGCTCAGATCCAGAAGCGGGGGCGCGACTACGAGCAGAGCATCGGCCTGGACTATCTCGCCGGCCTCAACGATCGTTACGACAAATGGATAGCCGAATACAAGGGCAGGGTGCTGACGATAGAGAAGGACAATCTCGACTTCGAGAACCGTCCGGAGGATTTCGCCGTCATTACCGACAAGATAGATGCCGAGCTCTACGGCCTTTTCCCAATTGACAACAATATCAAACAATAACAGTTATGCATATCGCGATAGCAGGCAACATAGGCAGTGGCAAGACCACCCTGACGAAGATGCTGGCCGCCCATTACGGGTGGACACCCAAATTCGAGTCGGTCGATTTCAACCCCTATCTCTCTGATTTCTATGCGGATATGGAGCGTTGGTCATTCAACCTCCAGATTTATTTCCTGAACAAAAGGTTCAAGGACGTAGTGGACATATCCCGTTGTGACGATATCATCATCCAGGACCGGACCATCTACGAGGACGCGAGGATATTCGCTCCGAACCTTCACGCGATGGGCCTTATGAGCACCCGTGACTTCGAGAACTATTCCGACCTTTTCGACCTTATGATGTCCCTGGTCAGCAAGCCGGACCTGCTCATCTACCTCCGTTCTTCCATCCCGAACCTGGTCGCCCAGATACAGAAGAGGGGAAGGGAATATGAGAGCAGCATAAGGATCGATTACCTGACCGGCCTGAACAAGCGTTACGAGGACTGGATCAAGGAATATGACGGTCACCTCCTCATCGTGGATGTAGACAAGGTGAAATTCGAAAACCGCCCGGAGGATTTCCAGACGATCACGGACAGGATCGATGCGGAACTCTTCGGCCTTTTCCCTGAAGTGAGGCACATAGATGAATAAGTTCCTTTCAATAGCCACTGCATTTGCTGTTTCAGCATTGCTGTTCAGCTGCTGCGGATCCGATAAGGGTGACGGCCCTCAGCCGGAGCCGAAGGTGGATCCTGTGCCTGAGGTATCCTTTGCCAAGGGAGCTGACATAGGCTGGGTGTCCGAGATGGAGAAAGCGGGAATGAAGTTCACTGATTCCAAGGGAAATACGGAGATTTTCTCCGTCCTGAAGGGTCTGGGGATGAATTCCGTCAGGCTCCGCGTCTGGGTGGCCCCGCCGGATGCCGCCGGATGGAGCGGCAAGGATGACGTGGTGGCTATGGCCAAGAGGGCTGCCGCCGCCGGTCTGGCCGTGATGATAGACTTCCATTACAGCGACTTTTTCGCCGATCCCAGCCATCAGGATATTCCGGCTTCCTGGTCCGGCAAGACTGCGATGGACTTTACGGACAAGGTTTCTTCCCATACTACGGAAGTCCTCAAAGCCTTGAAGGATGCGGGAGTTTCCCCTCAGTGGATCCAGATCGGCAACGAGACCAGGAACGGAATGCTCTGGCCTGCAGGCCAGCTTTGGACCTCCTCGGGCGACATCCCCGGCGGATGGAACAACTTCGATGCCCTCTATATGTCAGGATACAATGCCGCCAAGGCTGTCTTTCCCGACGCTTACGTGATGCCTCACCTGAACCACGCATATGAGGACAACGAATGGTGGTTCACCAAGCTCAAGGCCGCCGGAGGGAAGTTCGATATGATAGCCCTTTCACACTATCCGATGTCAGAAGGAACCGGGGGCTGGTCTTCCGTGAACTCCTCCGCCATTGCGAATATCAAGAACCTTTCAGCCAAGTTCGGAGTCAAGGTTCTGGTAGCAGAATTCGGAGTCAGGCAGAAGGATTCCCAAGCCGGACAGTGTTCTTCGGCATTCATCGATGCTGTCAAGGCTCTTGGCCCTGGCGTCTGCTCCGGAATCTTTTACTGGGAACCCGAAGTGGACGGTACCTGGAAACCTGCGGTATATTCCAAAACTGTCAAGAAGCACGGGAAGAACGAGGAGTGGAATGCATACGATATGGGAGCCTTCACCCGCTCCGGCTCCACTTTCTCCCCGAATCCAGCCATACTCTCCGCCTTCTCCCAGTAGCGATTGTCGGTCCGATAATGGAAGAAGAGGATGACCTTCAGTCAAATTGACTTGCCGGTCATCCTCTTGCCGATACTAATCTGGATATAAAAGGTAAGGATTAGTCGAGAGAATGGATGAAAAGTCCGGAACGAAGCTTAGGCTCGAACCAGGTGGTCTTCGGAGGCATGATGTTGCCGGTGTCCGCAATGTCTATGAGCTGCTTCATCGAAACCGGATAAAGCGCGAAGGCAACCTTCATTTCGCCGGAATCGACACGGGCCGACAGCTCGCCGAGGCCCCTGATGCCACCCACGAAGTCGATCCTCTTGTCCGTACGCAGGTCCTTGATTCCAAGGAGCTTGTCGAGGACGAGGCTGGAGAGGATGGTTACATCGAGGACTCCGATCGGATCCTTGTCGTCATACCTTCCCGGAAGCGCTTCCAGGGAATACCACTTGCCGTCCAGGTACATCGAGAAATTGTGGAGATGGTCCGGATGGTATATCCCGGTTCCTTCTTCCTTCACGATGAAATCCTTTTCGAGAGCTTTCAGGAACTCCTCGGTGGACAGTCCGTTAAGGTCCTTGACCACGCGGTTGTAATCCAGTATCTTGAGCTGGCTGTCAGGGAAGGCTACAGCCATGAAGAAGTTGTATTCCTCATCGCCGGTGTGGTTGGGGTTCTGTGCCTTCTTCTCAGCACCCACCCTTGCTGCCGCAGCGGTGCGGTGATGTCCGTCCGCCACGTAGAAAGCATCCACGTCGTTGGTGAAGAGCCTGGTGATCTGGTCAATGGTCTTGTCGTCGTCGATCACCCAGAACTTGTGTCCGAAGTTGTTTTCGTCGATGAAGTCATATTCGGGAGCCTTGGCAACGGCCTGGGCGACGATCTTGTTGAGGATGTCGTTGTCCTTGTAGGCGAAGAATACAGGCTCTATGTTGGCGTTCTGGATGCGGACGTGGACCATACGGTCATCTTCCTTGTCCTTGCGGGTCAGCTCGTGCTTCTTGATCTTGCCGGAGGCGTAGTCATCCGTGTGTGCGCAGAGGACGAGACCGTACTGAGTCCTGCCTTCCATAGTCTGGGCATACACATAATAGCATTCCTTGGCATCGCGCTTGAGCCATCCCTTAGCCTGCCAGTCCTTGAAGTTGCGCACGGCTTTGTCATAGACAAGCGGGTCGTGGTCCTCGAGGATAGGGTCGAAGTCGATCTCCGGCTTTGTGATGTGGAGGAGAGATTTCTCACCGGCCATCTTCTTGGCCTCAACTGAATTCAATACGTCATACGGAGGTGCTGCGACCTCGGTGACAATGTCTTTCGGCGGACGTATAGCCGCAAACGGTTTTACTCGTACCATTACTTGTTGACTTGGAATCTGGTGTTGCCTGTGGCGAAATAGTCGACTATCTGGCGGGCTGCAGCAAGGCCGGCGTTCATATTGGCCTCTGCTGTCTGGGCACCCATCTTCTTCGGGGTTGCGAATACCCGCAGACCGAATTTCTCCTTGAGTGCCTCGTAGTTGTCAGGCATCACGTCGGAGATGTATTTCAGGTCAGGGCGGTCTTCGAGGGCCTTCTCCAGTCCGGCCTCGTCGATGACCTCCTTGCGGGCGGTGTTGACCAGGCAGGCTCCCTTAGGCATCCTGGTAATGAGGTCATAACCGATGGAACCTATGGTCTGAGGAGTTGCAGGGATATGGATCGAGACGAAGTCGCAGGAACCGTAAAGGGCTTCCAGTGACTCGGAGGGCTCGGCTCCTGCCTCGCGGATCTTCTCGGAAGGGATGAAAGGATCGATGGCCATAACGCTCATTCCGAGAGCTTCGGCCTTCTTGCCTACAAGGCGTCCCACGTTGCCGAATGCCTGGATACCGAGCTTCTTGCCCTGTACCTCGCATCCCGTGGCAGGGGTGAACTGGTTGCGGCACATATAGATCATCATTGCAACCGCAAGTTCTGCGACAGCGTTGGAGTTCTGGCCCGGAGTGTTCATCACTACCACGTTGTGTGCGGTTGCGGCTTCGAGGTTGACATTGTCGAATCCGGCACCTGCACGGACGACGATCTTCAGCTTCGTTGCTGCATCGAGGACTTCCGGAGTGACTTTGTCGGAACGGATGATGAGAGCATCGGCGTCAGCGACTGCGGCGACAAGCTCTGATGCATCGGCATATTTCTCAAGAGCGGCGAACTCGTGTCCGGCACCCTCGACTATCTCCTTTATCCCGGCTACCGCAGCCGCGGAGAAAGGCTTCTGTGTTGCTACTAATACTTTCATATTCAGTTATTTCTTGAGTTCCTCGAATTCCTTCATACAATCCACGAGGGCCTGGACGTCTTCCTTTGTGCAGGCGTTGTACAGGGAGGCCCTGAATCCACCGACCGAGCGGTGACCCTTGATGCCGATGATGTTGCGGGCCTTCGTGAAGGCCATGAATTCGTCCTGGAGATTCTCGAAACCAGGAGCCATCACGAAGCAGACGTTCATAATCGAGCGGTCTTCCTTGGCGGCTGTGCCTACGAACAGAGGGTTGCGGTCGATCTCGCCGTAGAGCAGGTCGGCCTTCTCGTTGTCGATCCTGTGCATGGCTTCCACGCCGCCCATTGACTTGATCCACTTCAGGGTCTCGTTCATAACGAAGATGGAGAACACCGGAGGGGTGTTGAACATCGAAAGCTTGTCGAGATGGGTGCGGTAGTCGAGCATCGTAGGGATATAGCGGCTGACCCTGCCGAGGGAATCCTTCTTGATGATGGCGAATATGACACCGGCAGGACCGACGTTCTTCTGAGCGCCTCCGTAAATGAGGTCGTACTTGGAAACATCGACCGGACGGCTCATGATGTCAGAAGACATATCGGCGATCAGAGGGCAAGGGCAGTCGTAGTCTTCCTTGATCTCGGTTCCGTAGATGGTGTTGTTGGTGGTGATATGGAAATAGTCCAGGTCTGCAGGGATCTCGTATCCCTTCGGAATGTAGGAGTAGTTCCTGTCTGCCGAACTTGCGAGGGCATAGGCGACTGCGCCCTGCGACTCTCCGAGTCCTTTGGCTTCCTTGAGGGCTTTCTTCGCCCATACTCCGGTCTCGAGGTATCCGGCCTTCTTCTCAAGGTAGTTCATAGCGACATAGAGGAACTGGAGGGATGCTCCGCCTCCAAGGAATACTACCTCGTGGGTGTCAGGGATATGGAGGAGTTCCCTCCACAGTGCGCGGCATTCATCCATCGTCTCGTCCCAGCCAGGGGTACGGTGAGATATACTGAGGACGGAAACGCCGGTCCCCTTGAAGTCCTTGATAGCCTCGATAGAATTGTCATAGACCACCTGCGGAAGGAGGCAAGGGCCTGCATTGAAAACGTGAACTTTACCCATAGGATTACTGTTATTAATTATTGTTATTATTTTAAGTTTTAAATCAAAACCAAATGGCCGGTAAATATAGATAAATTAAAACTATTTAGCAAATATTATCTGTAACCGAGAAGGTAAGAGATAATGGCCATACGGACATACATTCCGCTTCCGGCCTGCTGGAAGTAGTATGCGTAAGGAGTGGAATCCACGTCGGTCGCTATCTCATTGACCCTCGGGAGTGGATGCAGGATCTTCATTCCCGGCTTGACATTGTCCAGCATTGAAGCCTCGAGCCGGTAGACGTCCTTCACTTTCTCATATTCTTCGACGTCAGGGAACCTTTCCTGCTGGATCCTGGTCATATACAGGATGTCGCAATTGCTCAGGCCATCTTCGATGTTTTCTGTCTCGCAATATGGAATACCCTTGGCATCAAGCATTTCCAGATATTTCCGAGGGATGGTCAGTTCTTGTGGGGAAGTGAACATGAAACGCGGGCTGAAGAAGTTCAGGGCTTCCACGAGAGAGTGGACCGTCCGGCCGTACTTCAGGTCTCCGACCAGGTTGACGTTCAGCCTGTCCAGATGTCCCTGGGTCTTGCGTATCGAGTAAAGGTCAAGGAGTGTCTGGGTCGGATGCTGGTTGGCTCCGTCGCCGGCGTTGATGACCGGGACCGAGGCGACCGAAGCAGCGATGTCCGCAGCTCCTGCCATCGGATGCCTCATCACTATCATATCCACGTAATTCGAGACTATGCGGATGGTATCCTCCAAGGTCTCTCCCTTGGTCTGGCTGGTATTGCGGTTGTCGGGGAAACCGATAACCCTTGCTCCGAGCCTGTTGATCGCGGCTTCGAAGGACAGCCTGGTCCTTGTGGACGGCTCGAAGAACAGGCAGGCTATGACCTTGCCGGAGAGGAAGTTCTGCTCACGGTTGTCTTCGAACTCGCGGGCTACATCCAGAATATGGAGCATTTCTTCTTTGGTGAAGTCCTGGATGGAAATCAGACTTTTTGGCATAAGACGTTGATGTTGGAGAGTTTGGTTGTCAAATCATTTTCCGAAGAGAGACGTACCCAGGTATCGAGAGTGCACTCGGTGCCGAAATCCTGGTTCTTCTGCTTGAGGTCCATATCCTTGAGTATCTTCATCACCTGGGGCAGGACTTCGTAGGAGAAAGTCAGTCTGTAAGTGCTGCCGGCCGTCTTGTCCGTGACGCCGGCCTTGTCCAAGGCATCTGCGGTGGAAGTCTTGTAGGCGCGGATCAATCCCGGGATTCCGAGCTTGATGCCGCCGAAATACCGGACCACCACGACCAGGACGTCGCTCAGGCCCCTGGAATCGATCTGGCCCAGGATAGGCCTGCCGGCCGAACCGGAAGGCTCGCCGTCGTCGTTGGCCCTGAACCGGTCGCCAGTATATCCCAGCCTGTAGGCATAGCAGTGGTGGCGGGCATCGTGGTATTCCTTCTTGAGCCGGGCTACGATATCCTTCACTTCTTCCTCCGTTTCGACTGGAAAGGCAAAGGAGATGAAACGGCTGCCGTTGTCCTTGAACAGCCCTTCGGCTGAGCCTGGAATGCTCTTGTAGGTGTCCCTGATGATGTTTTCCGGTGTGTCCATTCTATTACCACGAAATTAGTGTTTTTAACATAAATTTGCAACGGCACGTTAATTTTTGTAAATTTGAATCAGCTATTGAACAAAGTCGGTTTATGGTTTATCAATTCAGGGTTACCCTTGACGGCATCAAGGGTTTCTACAGAGTCTATCAGATGGGTGGCGCGGCCACTTTGTACGATTTCCACAAGCAGATGCGTGCTGATATGGAATTCCCGCAGGATCAGTTGATCATGTTCAAGTCCTTCGATTGTGACGGTGGCGTGGTGGCTCGTTACGGACTTTTCGATCTCGGATCCGGCACGGTAGACAAGGTTACAGTTGGCCAAGCGATCGAATCCGGAATAGTGTCTTTCCGCTACTTCTACGACGTCCCTAACAGGAAGAGCGTAATCATAACGTTCGAAGGCGTGGCCGAGAAGCCGTCTTGCTCCCCGGTCATAGTCGAGGTGAAAGGCCCGAATCCTGTCGAATTCGAGAACGGATACGTGGCGTTCGAGGACCTTCCGGACTCCCAGCGTCACCTGCCCGGCCAGAAGCCCGACTGGGGGCCTCTTACCGACGAGGACTTCTCCGACGGAGCAGATGAAGGAGGGGATGAGGACGAAGAGGATGATGACGATGAGGACGGGAAGGAAGTCTTCGACGGTACCGAAGACCTGAATATCTGATCCTGCCATGGAACGCCGGCTCCTGATAATCCTCGGGCCGACTGCTGTAGGGAAGACCGACCTCAGCATCGGGAAGGCTCTGGAATATGGTTCGCCGGTAATCTCCTGCGATTCCCGCCAGATTTTCAAGGATATGACGATCGGCACAGCGGTGCCGGACGCTTCACAGCTCGCCGCCGTGAAGCATTATTTCATCCAGACCGTCCCTCTCACAGAGGCCTATACCGCAGGCGATTACGAGCAGGATGCCATCTCCCTCATCGGGAAACTGTTCGACGAAGGTCACGATACCCTGGTGATGACTGGCGGCTCGATGTTCTACATAGATGCGGTGTGCAAGGGCCTGGACGACCTTCCGGACGGCGAACCGGGGCTCAGGAAGGAATTGTGGGACCGCCTTGCGGAAGAAGGGGTCGACGTGCTTGCGGAAGAACTGCGGCAGAAGGATCCGCTGACATATTCCAGGATTGATGTCAAGAACAGCCAGCGCGTGATCCGTGCTCTCGAAGTCTGCCTCCTTACCGGGAAACCATTCTCTTCTTACAAGACAGGTACACTGAGGTCCCGTCCCTTCGTGATAGAGAAGGTCGGACTGCAGCGTCCGCGCGAAGAACTGTATTCACGAATCAACAGGAGGGTGCTTGAAATGATAGATGCGGGCCTCGAAGATGAAGTCCGCACCTTGATTCCTTACCGCGACCGCCAGGCATTGCAGACGGTGGGTTACAAGGAGATGTTCAAATATATCGACGGAGAATGCTCCCTTGAGGAAGCGGTCCGTCTGATCCAGCTGAATACCCGCCATTATGCCAAGCGCCAGCTTACCTGGTGGCGCCGTGACCCGGACATCCGCTGGATCGACCTCTGACCCTGTCAGAACGGGAGATCGTTCTCGGGTATATCGGCCGGCATATCATCTATGCCCGGTGCAGGAGCCTGAGGAGCCGGAGCCTGTACTGCCGTGTTCTGGCCGGCAGGAGATATCTTCCAGAGCCTTACGTCGTTGTACCAGCGTCCGTTGTATTCCCTTGCCCTGAGGTTGAAGGAAACCTTCACGGCATCTCCCACCTGATAGCGGTCCAGGTCAGCTACCTTGTCGCTTCCGAATGCCGTGACCATCACGTCGGCCGGGTAGTTGCCATCCTGGTATTCAAGTATGAACTCCTGCTTCTCCCAAGCTCCGCGGGAACTCTGACCGCTCTGGCGGGAGAGTTTCTGCTTTATCTTGCCTTCTAATTCTAGTGCTGCCATCTTGACTGGATATTGATTGTCTTGGATAAAAAGGAAGCCTGCCGTACGCAGGAGCGCGCGGCAGGCTTTATGGTGCTGCCTTGAAGCAGAAATTATTTTGCGGCTTCTACAGGCTCGACAAAGTGACGGATGGAGTCAAGCTGGATGTCGAATACAAGCGGAGTGTTAGGCTCGATGCCGTTGGAACCTCTCTCGCCATAACCAAGCTTGGAAGGAACATAGAGGACAGCCTTGCCACCCTGGCCGAGAAGCTGGAGACCCTCGGTCCAAGCAGGGATGACCCTGTCAAGGGTGAGCCTTGTGGAAGGCTGCTCAGGAGCTACCTCTTCGAGGACGGTTCCGTCCTGGAGGGAGAGCTTGTAGTGTACGTATACGGTGTCCTTAGGACCCGGCTTGTCTTCTGAACCAGGATCGGAAATGGTGTACTGGAGGCCGGAAGGGCTGGTCTCTACACCGCTCTTCTTAGCGTTTTCAGCAAGGAACTTCTCTTCAGCTTCCTTATTGACAGCGGCAGTGTAAGCACCCCTCTTCTCGATGAATCCACTGATGATGCGGTTCATTTCCTCAGGGTTGATCTTGAACTGCTTTACGAAGTCGGTGTCACGCTGGTTACCCTTGGCGTTTACGAAATCGTTGATACCCTTCTTGAGCTCGTTGAAGTTGAGGTCACCCATGTTGTAGTTCTTGATCATGGAACCGAAGTTGATACCCATCAGGTAGCTTACAGAGTCGATTTCAGCCTTGGATGGGAGGAGTTCCTTGGCGACGACAGGCTTCTCAACCTGTGCTACACCGGTGCTGTCTGCGCCGTCGGCATTGCCGGCTGGCTTGTTGGAGTTACAAGCAACTGCTGCGAAAATGATTGCAGCTGCAGCGAACAATTTGATAGACTTCATAATTATTAATGATTTATAAGTTGCCAAAAGTCCCGCAAATATCGTAATTTTTCTTGACTTTTACATTATTTTATGAATAATTAAGGGTCGACTTAGTTTGCTATTCCGGAAAAGATTCACTATATTTAGTGTTGTAATCTCTAACACTATGACTACCGATCCCGCTGTACTGTACTCCAAACTGAAGGAATTCTTCGGGTTCGATGCCTTCAAGGGCGACCAGGAGGCAATCATCCACAACCTGCTGGATGGCAAGGACACTTTCGTCCTTATGCCTACCGGAGGCGGCAAGTCATTGTGCTTCCAGCTGCCTGCCTTGGTGATGCCCGGGACCGCGATAGTCATTTCTCCCCTCATCGCCTTGATGAAGAACCAGGTAGATGTGATCCGGGGTTTCGTGGAAGAACAGAACGGCATCGCCCACTTCCTGAACTCGTCCCTCAACAAGGCACAGATACAGGAAGTCCGGAAGGATCTCCTTTCCGGAGTTACCAAGCTGCTTTATGTGGCTCCCGAATCACTGACCAAGGAAGAGAACGTGGGATTGCTCCGGGAGGTGAATATCTCATTCTACGCCGTCGACGAGGCTCATTGCATCTCCGAGTGGGGACACGATTTCAGGCCTGAATACAGGAGGATAAGGGATATGGTGCGGACCATCGGCCGAGCTCCGATAATCGCCCTGACCGCCACGGCCACCCCGAAGGTCCAGAATGATATCCAGAAGAATCTGGGAATAATGGACGCCACGGTGTTCAAATCTTCTTTCAACCGGCCGAACCTGTGTTACGAGGTCAGGGACAAGGTCGATCCTGAGAAGGATATAATCCGGTACATCAAGCAGAATCCAGGAAAGTCGGGCATAATCTACTGCCTTAGCAGGAAAAAGGTGGAGGAGATTGCCAATCTATTGAATATCAATGGCATAAAAGCGCTTCCTTACCACGCCGGCCTGGATGCCAGGACAAGGGCTGAGAACCAGGACCGTTTCTTGATGGAAGACGTGGAAGTGATTGTCGCCACCATTGCGTTCGGTATGGGCATAGACAAGCCAGACGTACGTTTCGTCATCCATTACGACATTCCCAAGAGCATCGAGGGCTACTATCAGGAGACCGGACGTGCGGGCAGGGACGGAGAGAATGCCGAATGCATAACCTACTACAGCTACAAGGATATCCAGAAGCTCGAGAAATTCATGCAGGGCAAGCCTGTGTCGGAGCAGGAGATAGGTCGCCAGCTCCTTATGGAGACCGTAGCCTATGCGGAGACGAACCAGTGCCGCCGCAAGATGCTGCTGAACTATTTCGGGGAAGACTATCCTAAGGACAACTGCGGTATGTGCGACAATTGCCTGAATCCCAAGCCGACCTTCGACGGGCGGAAGGAGATGTGCCTCGTTATACGCCTTATCAAGTCACTTCCCGAGCATTTCAAGATAGAACACCTTTCGATGGTCCTGTCAGGACATTCGAACGCGATGATCAAGTCCTACAAGCACGACTCGCTGCCGCTTTTCGGAGCGGGGAAGGACCATAGCGAGAAGTTCTGGAGCGTGGTGATCCATCAGGGACTGCTGCTCCATCTGCTGGACAAGGAGATAGAGACCTACGGCCTGCTCTACGTCACGGAGAAGGGAGAGAAGTTCTATGAAGACCCTTACGAGATACGCCTGGTGGAAGACCGGATATTCCTCGGGAAGGGGTCCGATGACGAGGATGACGAGGACCTGGCCAACGACAAGGCGGCTATGAAGGGCGGGGGAGGCGACGCTACCCTCCTCTCTATGCTCAAGAGCCTGCGCAAGGATCTGTCCAGGAAACTGAACCTGCAGCCGTGGATCATCTTCGGTGATCCCGCCCTGGAGGATATGTCGATCCAGTACCCTATCACCTTCGAGGAACTCCACAACTGCCAGGGCGTCGGTGAGGGGAAAGCCCGGAAGTACGGAAAGGAATTCATCGAACTCATCCATCGTTACGTCGAGGAGAACGACATCACCCGTCCTGAAGATTTCGTGGTGAAATCGGCTCCGACCAAATCGGCCAACAAGATATACATCATCCAAAGCGTCGACAGGAGGCTGTCCCTGGAGGATATAGCAGATGCCCGCGGAATGGACCTCGACGAGCTCCTGGACGAGATAGAAGTGATTGTTTCGTCGGGAACCAAGCTGGACCTCAATTACTACATCCGCCAGGTAATCGACGACGACGTAGTCGAGGATATCTATGAATATTTCAAGAGCGAGGCGACTTCGGATTCGGTGGAAGATGCGATGAAGGCCCTGGGCCCCGAGTATGAAGAGTTCGAGATCCGTCTGGTGCGCATAAAGTTCCTCTGCGAGATCGCGTCCTGACCCTATTTAGCCAGCGATTTGCTATTGATATATGAAAGCAGGGAATCCCTGTAGCTTTCCCCTATGGGGATGCTGGACCCGTCCCTCATACGGACGTGCCCTTTGGACACTTGGACGATCTTGCTCAGGTTGATGATGAATGACTTGTGCACCCTCAAGAATCTGTTTCCCGGAAGCTTTTCTTCAAGTCTCTTCATACTGAGCAGGGCGATTACGGGATCCTTCTGGTCTTCAGTGATTATCTTGACGTATTCGCTCATCCCTTCGATATAGGTGATGTTGCTCACCTCTACGCGCACTGTCTTGTAATCAGTCTTTATGTACACCGAATCATCATAGTCCAGTATGGTGACATCCTCCTTGTTCTCCAGGTCGTACAATCGCTTCACCTTTAGGGCTGCTTTTTCGAATTCGTTGAATCCGAAAGGCTTCAGCAGGTAATCGACGGCATTGACCTTGAAACCCTCCACCGCATATTCGGAATATGCCGTAGTGAATACGACCATAGGCTGGCTTGCCAGGGATTTGACGAAGCTCATCCCGTCCAGGTCAGGCATATTGATGTCACAGAACAGGACATCTGCAGGTTTGCTGTCGAGAACCTTCGAGGCATCGACCGCGCTTCTGCACGCGGCTTCCAGTTCGAGGAAATCCACCTTGCTTATGTAGGATTCAAGTTGCTTGAGAGCCAGAGGCTCATCATCTATTGCAATGCAGCGTATCATATCATCTATACTTGTTTAATTGCTTGAGGGAGGTCGACCGAGACGGAGTAAACGTTGTCTTGGTTGACTATATCCATTTTGTAGTCATCCCCGTAAATGAGGGCAAGGCGTCTTTGAGAATTGCTTATACCGATACCGCTGTCCTTGTCGACAATCCTTTCTTCCGGACACGAATTTCGGCAGTTGAAGAGTAGCCTGTCGCCTTGAGGTTCAAGGGATATGTCTATGAAACTCCGGTGCTGGTAGGAGACACCGTGCTTGAACGCATTCTCCACGAAAGAGATGAAGAGCAGGGCAGGGACTTCCATATCGGGAATCACCTCGGGAACGGAAAATGTAACGTCGACAGAATCGCTGAACCTGAGCTTCATCAGGGATATATACTGATTCAGGGAATCGATTTCCTTTTTCAGGGGTATGGTAGGCTTGTCTCCTTCGTACAGCAGATAACGCATCAGTCCTGAAAGCTTGACGATGCATCCCTTGGCTTCTTCCGGGTCGATATCGACCAACGCGTGGATGTTGTTCAGCGTATTCATGAAGAAGTGGGGATTGATCTGGTATTTGAGGTACTTCAGTTGTACTTCCAGATTATCCCTTTCCAGGTCCTTTAGGTCCTGCTCTGTCCGTATCGATTTGAAATTCAGCGATATGGCTATATTGGTTCCAATGACAAGCAACCCTTCCAGTATGGCAGTCACTTCGGGCGGAAGAGGTTTGACCGGAGGTTTGCCGGAGAGATCAGCCTCTGAAGAAGGTCTCATTTCCATCCTTGCCGGTTTATGCTTCTGGTGATAGGTAATGGCGCCGGCAGAGAATACCAAAAGCAATAATACTAAGAAAATGTGGTACTTGCGGGGCTGGCCTTTCTTGGTTAGGAAAGGAAGGATCAGCAGGTTGTGGATAAGGAACAGGATGAACAGAGTCAGAATGGTCATCCACATTCGGAAAATCTCGTGCCATATCACTTCTGAAGGCGCGGTTATGTTTTCCTGGAGCCATCTTGTCAAAGGGAGAAGGAACAAGATGGTCCAAACTATCAGATATACAATATTCTCTCTTTTCTGCAGTCTCATGGCTATTCAAAATCTTTGGTCCTTCTCAGTCCGTCAAGGGAACCGTCCTGTCCGTTCTCGAGTTCAGAGGTAACCTTCAGCCAGGCGGAGTCCTTCAGGAAGTCAACCTGACCGAGTTGGATATCCCTTATTTTCATGCCGGTCCTCTTCTCAAGGTCGGCGACAAGTTCTGCCCGCCTTTCCGGTACGATCAGGTCGATCTTGTCGTAGATGACCAGCTTGGTG
>JAGDBQ010000050.1 GCA_017958985.1 Bacteroidales bacterium | reverse complement strand
ATGTTCTGCGGCTGTAACCCTGGACAGAGGATCTGAAGAAGGTTCCAGCCTGGACCGCCAGGATTCCGGCAGCTTGCGGTGAAGCAGGCTGTAGCTTGGATCGGCCAGCCTGATCACATACGGAGTGGTGAAAGTCGTTATGACCGAGACGGCGATGATGACCGGGTAGATGAACTCCCTCATAACGCCCAGCGTGCATCCCACCCCGGCGAGGATAAATCCGAATTCACCCAGCTGGGCGAGGCTGAATCCGGTGTGCACTCCGTCGTACAGTCCCCTTCCGGTCAATATGATACCGGTACCGGCGAACAGGATGTGGCTGACCACCACTATGACGGCCAGCAGGATGATCAGGCCCCAATGCTGCGCTATCACCGACGGAGACACCATCATTCCGACGGAGACGAAGAATATAGCACCGAAAAGGTTCTTTATCGGTTCGACGATACGGTCAATATTCTCACTTTCAGTAGTTTCCGCAAGGATGGAACCCATCACGAAGGCTCCCAGGGCGGTAGAGAAACCGACCGCCGTGGCCAGGGAAACCATTCCGAAGCACAGGCCGATGCTGACTATCAGCAGGATCTCGGCATTCAGGTAGCGCTTGGCCTTCTTGAGCAAGGTCGGGATCACGTAGATACCGACCAGGAACCACAGGATGAGGAAGAACACCAGCTTCGCGATGTTCATCACCAGTTCCTTTCCGGCGAAGGACTGCGAAACGGCCATAGTGGAAAGGAGGACCATCAGCAGGATCGCGATCAGGTCCTCGACCACGAGGGTACCGAATACAACTCCTGCGTAGGACTTGTCCTTCAGCCCCATATCGTCGAAAGTCTTTATGACGACCATCGTAGATGACATCGAGAGGAGACCTCCGAGGAATACGCTTTCCATCAGGCTCCAGTTCAGGGCCTGAGCGGTGACGAATCCCAGCAGGAACACTCCCACGAACTTGACCAGGGCGGTAACGATGGCGCTGCTGCCTACCTTCATCAGCTTCTTGAAGCTGAATTCAAGGCCAAGACCGAACATCAGGAATATGATTCCGATCTCGGACCATTGGTGCACTGTCTCCTGGCTGGATATTCCGGGAAAGAACCCTATGTTCGGGCCGATCAGGAATCCGGCGATGATATACCCAAGTATCAGAGGTTGCTTGAGAGCCTTGGATATGATTGTAAAAATCCCGGCGGAGATCAGGATCACCGCCAGGTCACGCACGAGATTCAGTTCTTCAGACAAGAGGAAGCGGGTTTATAGTTCAACCTGTGCCGAATTGACATAAGGCTTGAGGTCGTCCCACGACACGAAGGCTTCCACTATGCCCTGGGCGTAGCAGGCGATGACGTAAGGCTGGTAGTACCAGGTCACACCATCCTCTGACACTGCGAAGCTTCCGTTAGGAACCATTCCCTCCTCCTCCATCTCGGAATAGGCGGAATCCGGGTCTTTCGGAGAACCCCATTCCTTCTGCAAAGCGGCCTTGATGAGTGCGGATACCGGCTCCTCGTAACCTTCCTTGAAGATGTCGTCCTCACCTACTTCTTCCCCGGTCTTGAGGTTGATTACGTGAGGGATAAGGGACTGCATTCCGTGGGCTCCTCCAAGATAGACGTCAGAGAATACATTGTAAGTCTGGAAGTCCTGGAATGAATCCGCGAAGGTCCCGGACACGTCATAAGACCACCTGTAGAGCCAGAAAGCTTCCTTTTCGTCGTTGGCCTTATACTCTTCTCCTGCCTCTTTCTGGTAATCGGCGACCTGCTTTTCCATCAGGGACTGTGAGGCTTCCCCGAAAGAGAGGCCGTCATACTCGTCACCAAGGCAGATGCGCAGGATCAGGTTGTTGATCTTCTCGCACAAGGCCTTACCGCCTTCGAAAGAACGTAGGTATTCTATTGAATGGTTGATTGTTACGCTCGCCGAATCCGTCAGTTCCAGAGCTTCTTCGGTGGAACTTTCGAACAGATCTATCTCGGTTTCGCTCTTATTGCAGGCGACAATACCAAACGCCATAACGGCTGCCACGGCAGCGGAACGTAAAAACCTCTTCATCTCTATCTTGGTTTATTATTATGCAAATATACAAAATTACGGTTCATACTTGCAAAATGCTCACGCAGTCTCGCGACTATTCCTTCCGGCTCGTCCACATCGGCAACGATCTTCTCCAGAGGGCACCTGTCATCCCCCTCCGGGATGATTATGTGATCCACCATTACGCCGTACGAATATGCAATGCCGGCTTTCTCCAGCACCGGTACGGCAAGCGCGCTCAAGGTCCTGGCATAGACTTCCTTCACGCCTCCGTAAGCCAGCATTCCGGCAGATGCCTTGCCGACCACCTTGTCCGCCACCAGCGCTCCGGACAGGAAGTCCGGCTCACGGTCGAGGAGGTCCTCCAGGTCGCGGACTCCTTTCTTGAAGAAACAACGCGTTTCTCCGTGGTTGGAGACAACCAGGGAGGCATCGGAGGAATCCAGGAGTTCAATCAGATCATTCATATTCCCGGGCTACAAGTTTAAGGCTGGAGATGATGTCAATGTGCTGTGGGCAATGCTCTTCGCACTGGCCGCATCCTATGCAGTCGGAGGCCTTGCCTCGGTGAGCTATGAAGCGGTTGTAATAATACTTCGAGTTATGCGCCGCAGTCTTTCCGAACTGTCTGACAGAATTGTACAGTGCGAAATATTCAGGTATCGCAATGTTCATCGGACAGCCGTCGGTGCAGTAGTGGCAGGCGGTGCAAGGAATGGTTATCGAATCTTTTATGAGCCTTGCCGCATCGGAGACTATTCCTTGCTCCTCCTCGTCCAGAGGCTTGAATTCCTGCATGAAGGTAGTATTGTCGTCAACCTGGGAAAGGTCGCTCATACCGCTCAGGACCATCGCGACCTCAGGCAGGGATGCTGCATAGCGGATAGCCCAGGATGCCGGGGATGCCCCCGGGGAATGCTCCCCGAAGAGTTTTCCGACCGAATCCGGAACCGTAGCCAGCGATCCTCCCTTCACCGGTTCCATAACTATCACCTTCTTGCCGTACTTGACGCAGAGTTCGTAGCATTCGCGAGCCTGGACTGAAGGAGAATCCCAATCGATATAGTTGATCTGGAGCTGCACGAATTCTGCTTCCGGATGGGCTTTGAGCATACCTTCAAGTATGCAGGCTTCATCGTGGAAGGAGAAACCGATATGGCGGACCTTGCCTTCAGCCTTCTTCCGGGCAATGAACTCCCAACCCTTGCAGGCATCCACTGAGGCGAGAAGGGTCCTGTTCAGGGCATGCAGCCAGTAATAGTCGAAATAATCCACTCCGGCGCGCTCCAGCTGGGTATTGAATATCCTTTCATAATCAGCCTCTTCTTTGGCGAGCCATACGGGCATCTTGTCCGTGATGGTGTACCTGTCTCTCGGATACCGCTCAGAGACGGCTTTCCTGAAGGCAGATTCGCTCTCTCCCTGATGATATCCGTAAGCCGTGTCGAAATATGTGAATCCGCGCTCCAGGAACAAGTCCACCATAGGGTTGAGCTGTCCGAAATCTATAGACTTCGGGTCCTGGGGGTCAAGCAGCGGGAGGCGCATCATCCCGAATCCTAACTTTTTCATATCCAGATATTTCTATTGTTGTTTACGATGGAATACCTTGTCGATTACAAGTGCGATGGCACCGTCTCCGGTAACATTGCAGGCCGTACCGAAGTTGTCCATCGTTATGTAGAGGGCGATCATCAGTGCCTGCTCCTGGTCACCGAAGCCGAGCATTGCCGCGAGGACTCCGAGCGCGGCCATTATGGCTCCTCCTGGAACTCCAGGGGCCGCGACCATCATCACTCCGAGCATCATAATGAAGCCGAGGAACATCCAGAAATCGAACGGCATCCCTTTCATCATCATCAGGGCCACGGCGCAGGCCGTGATCTTCAGGCAGCTACCCGACAGGTGGATCGTAGCGCAAAGCGGCACCGTGAATCCAGCGATCTCATCGCTGACACCGTTCTTCCTGGAACACTCCAGGGTCACCGGGATGGTTGCCGCAGAAGAAGAGGTTCCAAGGGCGGTGAAATAGGCCGGAAGCATCTTGCCCAGAAGCTTGAACGGATTACGCCTGACTATCCCGCCGGCAAGGCAGTACTGGTAGACAAGCAGTATGATGTGCAGGGCGAATATCACACCGATTATGGAAATGAAAACCTTGATCACCTGCAGGGCCTGACCGGTGTGGGTCATGCCGAGGAATATGCCGAATATATATACCGGAAGCAGCGGGATGATGACTACCTCTATCACCCGGACGATGATGTCCTTGAATTCGGATGCAAGGTTCTTGAGGCTTTTGGAACCGAAGAAAGCCATACCCAGGCCGAGCAGGAAAGCGAAGACCAGGGCCGACATCACATCCACCATCGCCGGTATATTGACAGAGAAGAACGGCTCCAGGTTCTCGAACTCCGCCACTTCCTGCCCCGTGGTCCCGCCGATCAGTTTCGGGAATACGGATACAGCGGTGCCGTATGAGAGCAGTCCGGCGAAGACTGTGTCGCAATACGCGATCAGCACAGTAATCAGCAGCAACCTTCCGGCTCCTTTCCCGATATCTGAAATCGCCGGAGTCACAAGTCCGATGATAATCAGAGGGATCAGAAACTGCAGAAGGTTGCTGAAAATACTGTTGAACGTCACGAACAGCCGTACTGCCGGACGCGGCAGGAAAAGGCCGAAGATGATGCCAAGTACAATCGCAATCAGGATTCTCGGCAGGAGGCCGAGATGGAAACTCTTTTTCAAATCGCTAAATGTTATCGTGAATGATACAAATATGCGATTTTTTTGTCAGAATTCCCGACATCCCGACCAGGAATTACCGGCGTCTGTCCTTATGGCTTTCAAGATCTTTCTTGTATGCCTGGAACTGCTCTTCCGTCAGGATGCTTTTGAGACCTGCCTCATAGGCGGCACGGTTCTCATCCATCTCCTTTTTCCTGGCTTCCATCTCCTTCTTCCTGGCTTCCATTTCCTGCTTCCTGGCCTCAATTTCCTGCTTCTGGCTTTCAGAGAGTTCCGGTCTCCGCATCTTGCCTCGATCCATCTTGCCGTGTCTCATCTTGCCGAAGAATTCCTTGTTGAGCTCCAGAAGCTTGGATTTCTGGGTTTCATCCAGTCCGTATTTCTCGGCCATATGGTCGGTACGTCCCTGGATCATTGCTGCCTGGTCAGGACGCTTGTGGTCCTGCCTGTGTTCCTGGGCATTGGCCCCGGCGCAGAGCGCCAGGGCTGACAATGCGATGATAATTGCCTTTTTCATAATACTGGATTTTGTTTAGATTGGTTTGTTATGATTGAATATTACTGGAATGATACTTTGTAGTTAGGAATCGCGAAGGCAATGTCCTCGAGGACGTTCCAGGCGTAGAAGGTGCTGTAGCGGTCGCTTGGCTGGAAGCGAAGGTCATACATCCTTCCTCCGAACATCGACTCCCTCCACTGTGCAGTTACAACGATCTTGATCCCTGCGCCGTAGCGCTTGAAATCGAATCTGATCCTGAACTGGTTCGCTGCGAGAGGATCTGCCCATCCGTGAGGAACAGGGATTGCCGTCATCGTGGTGTTGAACCATCCGAAGGACTTGTCGAATGCGTCGATATCATAGAATCGGCTTGCCATCAACCTGGAAACATATGCATATGCTTCAGCCTTCGAGAAGAAGTTGGTATAGACTACGATCCTGCTTGCGTTGGTCCTGAGCCTCAGGTCTGCGGCGGTGAACACCGGAACCGGAGCGATCTTAGGATACATTCCAACTTTCACAGTCTTGTTGGTGACTTTTACAGTTTCGACCTTGTGGCTGGTCTGGCCGGCCATTGAGGTACGGCTGTCTATATGGTTCTGAGTCGAGCCGTTGCGGTTGTCCATCTGGCTGCTTCTGGCGGCAGAAGAACGAGAACGGCTTGCGCTGCTGCGAACCTGAGCGTTGAGCTCTGAAGCGTTGAGCGCAGCTGCCATCGCTATCGCGAGGAGTGCTGCCATTGAGATGTTGACTGACTTTTTCATAACCGTATAGATTAAAGGTTTGTCTCAGCGGGAACAAATACCCGACCAAAACAAGCCTTTAAAACGGTTTATCGACAAAACCCGGAAATGCCTCGACGAATTCCTGTCAGGAGTACATCTTCCTCAGTACGGACAAGACGAATGACTGGGGGAAACGGCGTATGGCCCAGACCAGCAGGCTGTAGAGAGCGGTAGGTGTGACCTCCGGCTTCATCCGTTTCCTTTGAAGCTGGCGGAGGATGGCCTTCGCTATGACCGATGGATCCATCCCTTCGTTCTCGTCCTTCTCCATAGCCGCCACACCACGCAGCGTGCCCTCATAGTAAGGAGATTCCTTGTCGAGTGCCCGGGCGGCGACCCTGCGCGCCTTGGTGAACCCGGTCCTTACGTCGCCCGGCATAATGCTGCAGGCCTGTATTCCGAAACCCTTCGTCTCTATTGCAAGGGCTTTGGTCATCTGGAGGATGGCTGCCTTTGCGGAGGAATAGAATCCCTGGTACGGGAGCGGTGCCACCGCGGCGACGGACGATACGGTCACTATCCTGCCCCTTCCCTGGCGCCTGAAGACTGGGAGACAGGCCTGGATGGTCTTGACTACTCCATAGAAGGTGGTCGAGAACTGTGCCTGGATCTCATCGACGGATGTTTCCTCCACCGGTCCGGCAATCCCGTTGCCGGCGTTGCAGACCACTGCGTCCAGGGCTCCGTTTTCTTCCAGTATACGCTCCACAACTGACCGGATTGCCTCCGGATCGTTGACATCCATCACGACCGGGACGATTCCGGGATGGTCCTGGTATCCTTCAGGGGCCTTTCCGCTTCTGGATGCGGCATATACCTTCATTCCCGCTCCACATAGGAGCGCAGCAGTCGCAGCTCCTATCCCGCTGCTTCCTCCGGTGACGAGCACCGTCTTGACTTCTGACTTCATATTCACAAAAATACTGTTTTCCGGCTTAATTGGCAAGGCTGCCCCGATTGTTGATAACTATTGGATAAATTATCCGGAAGAGCTTGTCGGATGCTTTGAATTATTATAACTTTGAAACCCGGTTAGGACTAATCGGATTCTCAATGAAACATAATCTCAACGATGCCGTTCTGACCAAGACGCGGCATCAAAGCGTGTATAAACTGAGGGCCCCCGGGCTCGAAAATGATTATCTGGTCGTCAGCGGCGAGGGCACTAGGCGTCTGATGGCTTCTCCGGAGGTGATCGGCTTCGGTTCCTACCAGAGTATGGTACCGGCAACGATGAGCGGAATGCAGTACCTGGTGGACAACGGAGTGGTAGGAGATGTAAACATACTCACCATCCTCAGGGGCGGACTCAACTACCCGATAGAAGAATGTGCCTTCAGGGCAGGCCTCAGGGTTACGAATATGGACTTCCTGTCTTGCGAGAGGATAATCGAGAACGAGGTCATATCCGGGTTGGACGTGCGTTACCAGAAGGTCCGTACCTGCAAGAACTGCGTACTGATGGTGGGTGACATCATTGCTTCAGGAGCCACCTTGAGGATGTGCATGGACCACGTAATCGAGTGGTTCCGTTCGCACGGAGGTTCGTTCAAGAGAATCATTTTCTTCACCATAGGAGGATCCAACGCCATCGACCTTATGGAATCCCTGACCACCAAGATCAGGGGTTTCAGCCCCGGCTTCGAAGGCTTCACCTGCTTCTTCTACGAAGGGATATTCAATGTATACCAGGACAAGGGTGTCCTGGGTTTCCAGGTCCCCGATATCGATTTCTACTGGGGCGACGGAATCATATCTCCTGAATTCAGGGAATATGTCGTCGCGCACGGGTATTCCCTCTACGAGAAATGCATAATCTACGACGGTGGTGCGAGACGCTACGAAATCCCGGACCACTACAAAGAGGTCGTGGCTTACTGGGAGGAAGTGCTCGAGGCTTCGGACAGGACGGGCATAATGGAACTGACACAGGAAAGACTCGGCTACAAGGCTCCTATCAGCTATGAGGAATGGCTCGAGGTCACAAGGCTCTCCGAACTTGGCGACCTGCACGTCCTTTACAGCGACGAGAGGGTATTCCTCGCCAAGGCTCAGACGCTCACCCTGAAGGACGTGGCGACAACCAGACTGCAACAATTCAAACAAACCCTAAAAGGATATGAGTAAAACGAATCAAAAGATCGACGTCGACTACACTACAGGTCCCGTCGATGCCTCCGGTCGCAAAAGCAACCTGAGTATGTTTATGGTGATGCTCGGCTTCACCTTCTTCTCCGCCTCTATGTGGGTCGGTCAGAATATGGCCAACGGACTTGACTTCAAGGGATTCATCCTCGCCATCCTGCTTGGTGGCCTTATCCTCGGAGCTTATACCGGAGCTCTGGGCTGGATCGGTGCTGAAAGCGGACTCACCCTGGATATGCTTGCCAGGAGGAGTTTCGGTGAGAAAGGCAGCTACCTCCCGAGCGCGATGATCAGCTTCACGCAGATCGGATGGTTCGGTGTGGGCCTTGCAATGTTCGCTATTCCTATCGCCAAGGAAATCCTCCATCTGGATGTCACCCCTGACTATATGCCTTGGCAGGGATATCTCCTGGTACTTGTCGCAGGTATCCTGATGACCGCCAGTGCATATTTCGGCATCAGGAGTCTTACCATCATCAGCTACATCGCTGTCCCCGCGGTAGCTATCCTGGGTACGATCGCTATGATAATGGCTGTCCAGAGAGGTGACTCCACCCTCATAGAGCAGTTCGCGAAGGGTTCCAAGGACCTTGGCATCATCGCTGGCGCCGGACTCGTGATCGGCTCGTTCGTCTCGGGAGGAACGGCGACACCGAACTTCACGAGGTTCTGCAAGAGCTCGAAAGTGGGCCTGATCATCACTGTTATCGCCTTCTTCCTGGGCAACTCGCTGATGTTCTTCTTCGGAGCCGTTTCCAGCATCTACGCCGGCGGTAACGACATCTTCGAGGTCATGCTCAACCTCAACCTGTTCTACATCTCCATCTTCGTCCTCGGTCTGAACATCTGGACGACCAATGACAACGCGCTCTATACTTCGGGACTCGGCCTTTCGAACATATTCGGCATCTCGAAGAAGACGATGGTTCTTCTGGGCGGCCTCATCGGTACCCTTGCGGCAGTATGGCTATATTGGAACTTCTGCGATTGGCTCAATTATCTGAACTGCACCCTTCCTCCTGTAGGTATCATACTGATTTGCAGCTATTTCACTCACAGGAAGGCTTATCTTGAGGACTCTGTCCCCAAGCGCCAGGTCAACTGGGCCGCCGTCATCGGCGTCATCCTGGGCGCATTGGTTGCCAACTTCGTCAAGTGGGGTATCCCTTCGATAAACGGTATGGCCGTAGCTGCCGCCTGCTACTTCATCGGACTGCTTTGTTCCAAGAAAGCATAAGGCAGCGTCCATAACACGATCACATCCCTCCGGCTAGACAACCGGAGGGATGTACGTTTATCGGGCCAACGCTGGCATTATTCATTTTTTTTGTAAATTAGCAAGTGAATAACTGAAGAAATATGGCTGTAACCATCAAGGAAGTTACTTGCAGGCAGGATTTGAGGCGCTTTGTGAGATTTCCCAACGAATTGTATGCGGACAACAAGTACTACGTCCCGCAGATCGAATCGATGGAACTGGACACCCTCTCCCCTGAGAAGAACAGGGCATTCGAGGTTTGCGAAGGGAAATACTGGCTTGCAGAAGACGAAAACGGAAAGGTTGTCGGAAGGATAGCGGGTATAATCAACCACAAGTACAACCAGAAGATCGGCAGGAAACTATGCCGCTTCGGATGGATCGACTTCATCGAATCCGGGGACGTCGTCCATCAGCTTATCGGGAAGGTCGAGGAATATGCCAGGGAGAAAGGCATGGACGTGGTCGAAGGACCGGTAGGATTCCTGGAATTCGACATATCCGGAATCCTCGTGGAAGGATTCGACCAGCTGCCTACGGCATACGGCAAATACAACCACCCTTACTACGAGCCGCTGATCCTGGCCGAAGGTTACGTGAAGTCTACCGATTTCGTGGAATACAGGATCACCGTTCCATCCGACCTGAGCAGATACCAGCGTATGTCGAAGATCGTTGCCGAACGGTACGGACTGCGGGAGGGTGAATACAGCAGCAAGGGAGAACTGCTGCGTAAATATGCCGACGGCATCTTCGCGGTTATGAACTCGTGCTACTCGAAGCTGCACGGCTTTTCGGAGCTCTCCCCTGCACAGTGCGATGACCTGAAGGATCAGTTCCTTCCGAACCTGAACCTGGACTACGTGTCAGTCGTGGTGGACAAGAACGACAAGGTCATAGGCTTCGGCATCACCCTGCCTTCCCTCTCGCTGGCGCTCCAGAAGGCCAAGGGACATATGTTCCCGTTCGGATTCATCCACATACTCAGGGCGCTGAGGAAGAATGATACGATCGACGCTCTCCTGATCGCCATCCTCGAGGAATATCAGGACAAAGGGGTCAACGCGATGATCGTGACCAGGATCGGAGAGGGAATGCACAAGAACGGCATCAAGTATGTCGAGAGTACACGCGAGCTGGAAGATAACCACAACGTCCAGAATATCTGGGGAAGGTTCGAACACCATCTCCACAAGAGGGCGAGGGTTTACATAAAGGAAATCCGATAATCTATTAAGATATGGCAGACAAGAAAGCAGTAAGGATTCAGAACTCTATCCTGAACGGCATCGAAAAGAAGGCCCTTGTCTGGCTGGCCGAGAGACAGCCGAAATGGGTCGTTTCCGACGTTCTTACGGTAGTCGGAATATTCGGTGCAATTATGATCGGAGCCGGATTCGTGCTCTGCTCGAAGAACATCAATTGGCTTTGGCTCAGCATTGCAGGCTTCGTGGTGAACTGGTATGGTGATTCTCTGGACGGAACCATAGCGAGGGTCCGGAATACCCAGAGGCCTCTGTACGGTTATTACCTGGACCACACTGTGGATTGTTTCAACGAGGCATTCATGTTCCTCGGTTTGGGTTTGTCCTACCTGATGCGTTTGGACATCGCCCTTATGATCCTGATAGTGTATCTCTTCCTGACGGTCAACGTCAGCGTAAACGCACATCTGAAGAGCGAATTCAAGCTCACCTACGGAAAGCTCGGCCCTACCGAGTTCAGGGTGATCGCCTGTCTGCTCATCATGTGCATAATATTCTTCCCGTGCATCAGGGAATTCCACACTTCGATGCGTTTCCTCGGACGTGAGGTCGCTTTGACGGCTCTCGACATCGCAGGACTCGTAATCCTTGCCGTGCTGACGGTCATATACCTCGTCACGGTATTCCAGGATGCCATAGGATACGCCAAGGCTGATCCTATGCCCGAAAGGAGGGAAGACTGATGCCTCTGCTGCCCGTCTCCGAACTGGAACGGTTATCTCCGATATTCCGGGGCAAAGCCGGCAATATGCTGGCCGCTTTCCTCCGGAAGGTACTCTCTGTTTCTACTGTATCCGACCTGAATGACAAACTGAGCCACCTGGAGGGTGCGGAATTCGCCGGTGCCCTCTTGAAGGAGCTCCGCATCAATTACAAGCTGGGCTATCCGGAGAGGCTTGCGGATCTTCCCGAAGGTCCGTTCATCACCGTAAGCAACCATCCCTACGGCAGCATCGACGGAATCATCCTGGTAGACCTTTTCGGTCACCTCAGGGACGGCTTCAAGGTGATGGTCAACGAGTTCCTTGCAATGGTCAAGCCTTTGGCACCCAGATGGATAGTCGTCAATCCAAAGACAGATGCAAGTAACGGTGTCACCGGGAAAAGCATCCAGGGAGTACGGAAGGTACTGTCTCATCTGCACAGCGGCGAGCCGATAGGCTTCTTCCCCTCCGGTGCGGTATCAGACCTCAGCCTGAAAGAGATGAAGATACGTGACCGCGAATGGCAGGAAACGGTGATCCGCCTGATAAAGAAGGCGGAAGTCCCTATCGTCCCGGTCCGTTTCTTCGACCACAATTCCCTTTGGTTCTACGAACTCGGCCTGATTGACTGGAGGATACGCACGCTCCAGCTTCCGCACGAAGTCGTCAACAAGAAGCACAGGAGGGTGCGTGTGGGAATAGGAGAAACCCTTACGGTCGGACAGCAGAAGGAGCATCCGGGCATCGAGGACTTCGGAGCGTGGCTGCGCAGCTCCGTATATGATATGCCGAAGCCGGACGAGTGGATGGAATACAATGACTATGTGGCTGCAAGGGATACAAAAAACAAGTAATTCTGATATTCTTCAGCCTTTTTTGCTATCTTTGCAATTCGAACGGGGTATTAGCTCAGCTGGTAGAGCGCAAGGTTCGCAATCTTGAGGTCAGGAGTTCGATCCTCCTATGCTCCACTATTACGGGGGAAAGATTTCCCCCACACGGCTTTCGCCGTCCTGAAGGACAGCTTATCTTTTATTTCAGTTCTTTGGATTTGCGGGCAAGTCTTCTTATGCTCCTGAGCACTTCTTGGAGCTCCTGCAAGGTGTCGTACAGCGCATCCTGGGAAAGGACTCCGCGTGGAAGGTCCTTGTCGATCTCTCCCCTCTCGTCCGCCTCATAATCCGCAAGCCACTGTCCTGAATCCATATATTCATCGAGAGCCACTATATCCTCCCACTTGCCTTCAAGCATTTCCAAAGCCTCTGAGGCGTGCTCCAGGATTTCCGGAAGCGGTTCGAGCCGCCGGCTGTTGGCAATCACGCGCTTCTCTGCCTCCGAGAGCACCTTATTCTCCATATCTTCCATATCTATCCGCATTAGTGAGTTAAAGATAAGAATAAAAGTACTATCTTTATCATCCTAGAATCAAAACTCTCACAGATATGAAAATCGTATTCCTGGATTCCGCTACGATGGGAGATGCGTCGATGGCGGAGATAGCCTCCCTGGGCGAGTTATCCTGCTACCCCTCCTCCACCGCGGAACAGGCAAGAGAACGCGTTGCCGACGCGGACGTCGCGATCTTGAACAAGATAATAGTAGACAAGGAGTTCCTGGATGCTGCCCCCAAACTGAAGCTTATCTGCGAGGCCGGTACGGGGATCAACAACATCGACACAGTCCTGTGCGAGCAAAGGGGTGTGATCGTAAGGAATGTCGCCGGATACTCCACTGACTCCGTCGCCCAGACAGCCTGGATGCATATACTCAACCTTGCCGGAAGGGCTTTCCATTACAATGCCTACGCAAGGGACGGTCGCTACAGTGCCGGAAGCATACACGTAGATGCGGACCACCCGTTCACCGAACTCGCGGGCAAGACACTCGGAATAGTCGGGATGGGTGCAATCGGTAGGAAGGTCGCAGCCATTGCGGAAGCCTTCGGGATGGAAGTGATCTATTTCTCCACCAGCGGCACTTCCCATTGCAAGGAATATGAGTCCGTCTCTCTGGACGACTTGCTGCGCCGCTCCGACGTGATCAGCATCCACGCACCGTTCAACGAGCGGACCAAAGGCCTCATCGGATATGACGAGTTCTGCAAGATGAAGCCTACGGCCTTCCTGGTGAATACCGGACGCGGCGGAATCGCCGTGGAAGCAGACCTGGTCCGGGCCATAGACGAAGGAAAGATCGCAGGTGCCGGAATAGACGTGTATCAGAAAGAGCCTATCCCGCTCGATCATCCATACCTGAACTCAAGGCATCCGGAGCGTATCCTTCTCTCGCCTCACATTGCCTGGTACAGCTACGAGGCCAGGGCACGCCTTGCCCACGAGATGGCCGAAAACATCAAGAAAGGCTGGTAGCCGCAATCACGATTCAGAAAGAGGATGACCAAAGAGTTATTAAGACTAGAGATCGTCCTCTTTGTTTTGTTATTTTCGCCTCCGAGCTCAGGCTGCTCTCCTCCGGTAGCCTTCGCTGCGCTCATCCCTCCCACTGCGCTACGCTTGTGGGCCCCTCCCGTTCACGTGGCCACGGGCGGCCACGGGCCTCGGAGGAGACAGCCTGTAGCTTCTGCGGCGGAAGCCAAATAAATAGCTATCCTTCCCGGTATAACATAAAAAGGGAGCCAACTCGCTATGAGTCGGCTCCTTTTCTGTATGGTATGCTGTCCCCTTATGCGCCCAGGCGCTTCTCGAGACGCTCGCGGATAGCAGCGAGGAACTCTGCGGAAGTGAGCATCTTTGGAGTGATGCCTTCCATAAGGTTCACAAGGTCCTTGGTAGCGCAGCCGTCGTTCAAGGTATCCAGGCAGGCACCTTCAAGCTGGTCGGCGTAGTTGACGAGCTCAGGAAGGTTGTCCATCTCGCCACGCTTGCGGAATGCTCCGCTCCAGGCGAAGATCGTAGCGATCGGGTTGGTGGAAGTCTCTTCTCCCTTGAGATACTTGTAATAGTGGCGGGTCACTGTGCCGTGAGCGGCCTCATATTCATAATTCCCGTCAGGGCTGACAAGTACAGAGGTCATCATAGCCAGGGAACCGAAAGCGGTGGAGACCATATCGGACATCACATCGCCGTCGTAGTTCTTGCAAGCCCAGATGAAACCACCCTCGGAGCGCATCACACGCGCCACGGCGTCGTCAATCAGAGTGTAGAAATACTCGATCCCCGCCTCAGCGAAGCGATCCTTATACTCCTGGAACACCTCTTCGAATATGGCCCTGAAACGGCCATCGTACTTCTTGGAGATCGTGTCCTTGGTTGCGAACCAGATGCTCTGCTTGAGGCTGAGGGCGTACTGGAAGCAAGAGTGGGCGAAGCTGCGGATGGACTTCTCGGTGTTGTGCATTCCCTGAAGGACACCAGGGCCCTTGAACTGCTGGATGACAACCTCCTCGTGCTTGCCGGATTCACCATCAAAGACAAGCTTGGCTGTACCAGGCTCATCTGCTACTATTTCCACGCTCTTATAGACGTCACCATAAGCGTGACGGGCGATAGTGATAGGCTTCTTCCAGAACTTCACCGCAGGGTGGATGGAAGGGATGGTGATCGGGGTACGGAACACGGTTCCGTCGAGGATTGAACGGATGGTTCCGTTCGGGCTCTTCCACATCTGGTGCAGGTTGTATTCGGTCATACGCTGGGCGTTAGGAGTGATGGTGGCACACTTGACACCGACACCGTACTTCTTGGTAGCGTTGGCTGCATCGATCGTGATCTGGTCTTCGGTCTTGTCGCGGTTAGGCAATCCGAGGTCGTAATACTCGGTCTTGAGATCGACGAAAGGAAGGATGAGTTCGTCCTTGATCATCTTCCAAAGGATGCGGGTCATCTCATCGCCGTCCATTTCGACGATCGGGGTGGTCATTTTGATCTTTTCCATATCAGTATTATTTGCGGTTCTTGTAATAGTTCATCAGGCAGCCGTCAGCGAGGATCTCGCGCTCATCGGCGGTCAAGTTCTGGAAATAGAGGTGGATCGGCTTCACACCGGACTTGGTGATTACCTGTGCATCGATCTCCTCGGCACCGGAAAGGATGGCCTTGCGGATACCGGGAACGAATACGAAGTCGCCAGGCTCATAGTCGAATGCGGTCTCAGGAGCGATCGTGAACGGCACGATACCCCAGTTGATGCAGTTGGAGCGATAGCGCTTGGTAGCATATTCGTAGCAGATGTTGGCGTCGCCGCCGAGCACCTTCTGGCAGGAAGCAGCCTGCTCACGGGCCGAGCCGTCGCCAGGCTTGTTGGCGAATACGCAGGAACCGAATGAAGTGTCGCTTGCGGATGCACCTACAGCCTTGAGGGCCTCAGCTACGTTGGCAGGAACGTTCCCTGCACGGCGCTCGAGGTCCTGGGACTGGATACGCTTGGATATACCTACATACTCAGGAACCCTGCGGCTGAGTGCGAATTCACTGAGTTTCAGAGGGTTGGACCTGTAGCTTGAAGTCTCTCCCGAAGGGATGAGCTCATCGGTCGTAGTCACAGGGTCGTGGATGACGGCTGCGAGTTCGACAAGCATATTCTCCTCCATAGGATACATCACCGGCCAGTCCTTGATGTTCGGTCCGTAGCGGAGCTCGACGGAAAGGTCGGCCTTGCCATAACCATCGTATACACGGCTCTTGTAGATGCGGCCGTCATAGGAATATGGCTTGTGGGTGTCTTCGTATTCGATATCGGTTGCAGCGGTGATGACTCCTCCGTTGGCTGCGGTGGCAGCGATGGAACGGGCGTCCATGAGTGTTACGAGGGAAATCTGTCCGTTGCCTGGCTTCGAACCTTCGCGGTTAGGGAAGTTGCGGGTGGTGTGGCGGATGGAGAGTCCGTTGTTGGCAGGGACGTCACCGGCACCGAAGCAAGGTCCGCAGAATGCAGGCTTGATCACTACACCGGCCTCGAGGAGTTCCTCGGCGATGTGGTTGCGGGTGGTTGCCAGATAGACAGGTGTAGACTGCGGATAGCAGCTCATAGTGAAGTAGTCGTTGCCGATGGTCTTACCCTTGAGGATGGTGGCAGCTGCGGAAAGGTTATCGTAAGTACCGCCGGAGCAACCAGCGATGAGAGCCTGGTCAGCCACGACCTTGCCGTCCTTGATCTTGGAGACGAGATCAGCGTGGACCTTGTCGCCGAAACGCTTGCGAGTATCTTCCTCGACTGCCTTGAGGATACCCTCAGGATCAGCCTGAAGCTCGTGGATGGTGTAAGCGTTGGATGGATGGTAAGGGAGGGCGATCATACACTCCTGGCTGCTCAGGTCGATGCGGATCATACTGTCGTAGTATGCGACGCTGCCAGGCTGGAGTTCCTTGTAAGCTTCAGGACGCTCGTGCATGGTGAAATACTCCTTGACAGAATCGTCAGTGATCCAGATGGAGCTGAGGCAGGTGGTCTCGGTAGTCATCACATCGATACCGTTGCGGAAGTCCACAGGAAGTTCCTTGACGCCAGGGCCGGCGAATTCAAGGACCTTGTTCTTGACGAATCCGCTCTCGAAGACTGCCTTCACGAGGGAGATAGCCACATCGTGAGGACCGACACCGCAGCGAGGCTTGCCGTCCAGCCATACGAGGACGACCTCAGGAGCGTTGATATCCCAGGTATTCTTGAGGAGCTGCTTTACAAGCTCGCCACCACCTTCGCCGACACCCATACATCCAAGTGAGCCATAGCGGGTGTGGGAGTCAGAACCGAGGACCATACGGCCGCAACCGGAGAGTTTCTCCCTCACATATTGATGGATGACAGCCTGGTTGGCAGGGACATAGATGCCGCCGTACTTCTTGGCTGCCGAGAGTCCGAATACGTGGTCGTCCTCATTGATGGTTCCACCGACTGCGCAAAGGGAGTTGTGGCAGTTGGTCATCGCATAAGGGATAGGGAACTTCTCGAGTCCGCTGGCACGGGCTGTCTGGATGATACCCACATAGGTGATGTCGTGAGATGCCATAGCATCGAAACGGATGCGCATCTTCTTGCCCTTGGAGCCGTCCACGTCGTGTGCGCGGAGGATTCCATAGGCGATAGTGTTTTCACGTGCCTCTTCCGGGGAAGGCAATCCGGCCGGATCGGAGACGATGGTCTTACCGTCAAGGAGATAAACGCCGTGAGGAGTTAATTCTACCATAATGATTTGGTTTAAAACGAGTTACTTTATCTATTATTGATTCAACAAATTATCCGCAAGTATAGTAAGTGCAAGCATATCGGCGCAGCCTCCCGGAGAGATCCTTTCACGGAGGAAAACCTCGTCCATCTTCTTCAGCCCTCCGACGGAAAAGTCCGCGAGCAGAGCCGAGGCTTCAGCCTTCACCTCCTGCGCCCGGGGATACCCGGCGCGGTGGATTATGCAAGTATCGTCCAATGAGGACATTATCATCAGCAGGGTCTTCTGGAGCCCCATTTCCTCTCCCCTGACGCTCCTGTAATATGGCAACCAGGAAACGAACAGTTCCTCATAGCCGCCAAGGGCCATTCCAAGGGCACCTTTCACTCCGTATTCCTTTACCGCCCGTCCTCCGTTGGAGGTATCGGTAGGATTGACGAGGGATGCCAAGGCGGATATGGCTTCCTGGAGAAGGGCCGGTAGTCCGGCAGGGTCCGTCACAGGCCTGGACAGGACTTCCAGGAAAGCCTTTGCCATAATCAACTGGCTGAAGATCGCTCCCCTGTAAGTATTCACCCCACTTGTATAATCCAATACGTCATTCTCGACTTCCTTCCCGAGGGAAACCAGGTCTTTCTCGTCGGAATGATTTATGAATGAACGTCTTATGACATCTATACTCCCTTTCATAAGGGAATAATCCATATCGGTATGGGCTCCGCAGCGTTCAGGGTCTACAAGACCAGGTTTCAGCGGAGCGTCGAGTTCCATCAGCATGGAACGCCTGACTGCCTCGGCCACGAGGCAAGGCAAGGTCCCGGAAGGGACAAGCCGCCAGGGAAGTCGGCCCTCGTCAAGAGACTTGCGCACACGGGCAGCGCTGACAGGCCCTTCATCGTCACACAGCCTTTCCGTCTCGATCACAGTGATACCGTATGAAGGAAGCATTTCCTTCATCAACTCATTGTAAAGGGCTGTCAGGGGGTCGGAAGGTTCGGTGCCGACGAAACGTACGGTCACACCCAGAGCCGGAGCTATCTGCCGGCCGAACAGGTCTATGTCAAGCCTCATCTGCGTCTCTGAGGCATCTGAAAGGTCTTTCAGGAAATAGGTCGGGAAAGTCGCGGACGATATCTGGTATGCGCTCCCTTCAATCACCTCGGCGGAACCGGCACAGCCCGCTTCCATCATCCGGAAACGTTCACTGTACGGGAACCGTGAGACATCCTCCCGGACCGGTATGACGAAAAGATTGTCTACCTGGCTGGAAGACTTGTCCACCAGGTACCTGTGACCGTTGGTGAAAGGGTTGGCATTCATCACGACAGCTCCGCTGACACCGCTGCGTCTCTTTTTCCCGAGATAAGCCAGATACGATTCCAGTCCCCTTCCGTTCTCCATCAGTATAGCCTTCGGGGCCGATGCGATGGTACGGAAACCCAAGCTGCTGAAAACGGACTCGTTCCCCGGCTTGGTGAAGACTTTCACGTTGGTTGTCCCGTACTCTGATGCGATTGAAACGAGGCGTGAAACAAGAGGTAACGAAAGCCCCAGGCTGCGTGCGGACTCGGACACTGCGATGCACTTGATCACATCGCCTTTCAAGCCGCCTCCGGCAAGTATTTCACCCTCCGGATCCTGGATGGTCAGATATACATCCACATCTTCAAGCCGAAGGTCGCTCCTTCCGAGGAAGTCTTCAACCTTCCGCCGGAAATGAGCGACGCTCAAGGGCATTTCCTGAATGTCGATTATATCAGTCAAACCTCAGCTTCTTTAGAGTGTGCTAATGTACGTTATTATTATGGATTTCCAAAGATTTTGTTACAAATTATCAGCAAAATACAGGATTTCATCTATTTTTTTCAACAATTCCTCCTTCGTATGGTTACGGGCTCTCATACACTCCCTCGCGGGGAGGTCGCAGATGAGGCAACGGCGGGACGGCAGGCCAGATTCGCCACGGCTCACCGGTATCACCCCGTCGGGTCCGAGGCGCAGTACATCCAGGTCCATCAGCCGTCCCAAAGGATGAGTGTCCTCGATATGGCAGCAAGCCTCCTTCACGGCAGCCACTGTCCCCTCGACAAGGAAATATCCTTCGAAACCTGTCTCCTGGTCAAGGCATTCTTCCTTTACCGGGGACATTGCCGCACGTACGGCGTCCACCCCGTCTCTTGCGACTTTCAAGGAGCGGGAATCCCTCTTGACAGGACCCGGAAGGATGACGGTAAGGCATACCAACGTCAAGGACGGGTGTGCCGTGATCCAGTCTTTCTGGCGTACGGCACGCTCGTCCCTGCTTCGGAGGAGTTGTTCCAATGTGACTCCCTGTCCCATTGGCATAAACTGTTCTATATGTTAGTCTTCGATGTTCCTGATCTCGTCCAGGACATCTCCGTGACGGTCGACCACGATACCGACCACCTTGTTTCCGAAAGGAAGCGGATCAGGTTCGCCGATGATGCTCTTAGCCTTGGCTGCCAGGTCGTTGATATCAACTATCTTAAGTCCTGCTTCAGCAAGCCGTCCGGCGATTTCAGGACGGGCAGGATTGACGGCGATACCATATTCCGTGACCACCACGTCCACGCTCTTGCCCGGAGTGATGAGGGTGGTGACCTTCGGCACGACACAAGGGATGCGTCCGCGGAGGAGAGGACATACGATGATCGAGAGCGCACTGTCTTCAGCGGTGTCCGGATGGCCACCTACCGCTCCGCGGATGATACCGTCGGATCCGACCAGTACGTTCACGTTGAAGTTGACATCCACCTCGAGGGCAGAGAGTATGACTATATCGAGTGCGTGAACTGCCGAGCCCGTATGCTCCGCGCTGGCATATTCAACAGAAGAAACTTCCTGGTGGGTCTGGTCGGAGGCTATCGATTCGGCGGCAACCTTGTCGAAAGACTGGACGTCGATGAGTTTCCCGATGAGGCCTTCCTGATGGAGTTTCACCATATGCGCGGTGATGCCGCCGAGGGCGAAGGATGCCTTGATGCCCTTCTCGACCATACTCTCACGGATATACTTCACAGCTGCAAGGGAAGCTCCGCCAGTACCTGTCTGGATGCTGAATCCATCCTTGAAGTAACCAGAGTTAATAATCACTTTTGCAGCCTGTTTTGCGAGCAGTATGTCACGAGGGTTCTTGGAGTCCCTGATAGCTCCTGAAGAGATCTTGGAGCTGTCTCCCACGGAGTCCACAACCACTACCGATTCGACATCGCTGGCAGAGATGGACTTCGGGACGTTCGGGTATGCTACCAGGTCGTCGGTGATCACGACCACGTGGTCGGCATAGCGGGCATCCGGAAGGGCGTAACCCAGGGAGCCGCAGATGGATTTCGCATTCTCGGAGCGAGGGCATCCGGAAGCGTTGCCGAGTTCGTCGCAGGAAGAAGCGCCGAGGAACGCCACGTCGATGTGCAGGACACCGGATGCTATGGCACTGCCGCGTCCGCCGTGTGAACGGAATACGACCGGCTCCTTCATCAGACCGTGCGAGATCTCATTCGCGAGTTCGCCGCGGAGACCGGAAGTGGATATCTTTGTAATGACCCCGTTCCTGATGTGCTCGATGAGCGGGGAATGGACATCGGAGAGGCTGGAAGCTGCAAGATGCAGGTTCTTGAAGCCCATCCGGGCAAGCTGGTCGACTACAAGGTTCACGACCTTGTCTCCACCACGGAAATGATGGTGGAAGGATATGGTCATTCCGTCTTTGAGACCGGACTTCCTGATTGCCTCCTCAAGGGAGACTACTTTGCTGTTTCTCATAATGCTTCCTCCTTGTCTAAGATACCGGATGCTATTGCCAGTGCCACGGTGCGCTCGGCACGGATGACCACCGGACGGTCAACCATCTTGCCGTTGACCGCAATGACTCCCGAGCCCTTCGCCTGAGCCTCCTTGATGGCGGCGATGATGCGCAGGGCCTTGTCGATGTCCTTCTGCGAAGGTGCGAACACCTCGTTGACCACCTCGATCTGGCGAGGATTGATGATGGACTTGCCATCGAAGCCAAGAGTCTTGATGAGCTCGACTTCCTTGCGGAAAGTCTCCATATCGTCGAGGTTGGAATATACAGTATCGAAGCAGGCTATGCCGGCGGCACGGGCGGCAACGACTATGGTCTCACGTGCGAGGAGGAGTTCTGCTCCGCCCGGGGTGCGCTGCGTCTTCAGGTTGGCCGAATAGTCTTCGGCACCGAGGGCGATACCCATCATCCTGTCGGATGCACTTGCGATTTCAAACGCATTGACGATACCGAGGGCGCTTTCGATAGCTGCCATTATCCTGGTCCTGCCGACACAACCGAGTTCGGTCTCGACCTTTATTATTTCAGCTTCGAGTTCGCGTACCTCGTCGGCAGTCTCAGTCTTCGGCATACGGATTACGTCGACTCCGGCCTTAACCACGGCCTCGACGTCCTTCTTGCCGTAAGGAGTGCTGAGAGGATTGATCCTGACCACCATTTCGGTGTCGCCGAAATCGATGGACTTGAGAGCGTTGTGGACAAGGAGCCGGGCGGCATCCTTCTCTGCCATAGTCACGGAATCTTCCAGGTCCAGCATTATGGAATCCGGACCGTAGATGTGGGCGTCCGCCATCATTCCGGGATTGTTGCCCGGAACGAACATCATCGTTCTTCTCAGTCTTTCCATACGTCTTTCCCGGTTGCGCGGACGACTGCCGCAGTTACACGTGCACGGATGGTGCAGTCAAGCGCACCCTTGTCCGTAGCTTTGATACTGGCGTTCTCCACACCCAGACCCTTCAGGGTCTCGGTGATCACCGCCTTGATCTGACGGCCGAACTGGGCCGAAACAGAACTCTGCAGGTCAACCTGCAAGCCTTCGCCCGGTTCAACCTGGATGAGGATATCACCAGATTCAAGGGTTCCGGCCATAGCATTCTTGATTTCCATATTTGAGTGTTATTCTGGGTTTCCTGTTTTAGTCCTGCGAAATTAGTCATTTAACCGGCATTTTCAAATTATTTCTACGATTTCGTAATCTTTCGCACCAAAATAGCTTACAATTATTGACTAATTTAAAGAAATCCCTAATTAATTTTTGTTATTCGGAAAATAATGCCTACCTTTTCAAGTCCAAATCATTTATATCATTTTTATATTATGAGAACACTAACCGTCGATGACTTGGCGGCCATCAAGAAAAGAGCGGAGAAAGTGCTGGAACTCAGGGAGAAGAGCAATGCTCTCGTCTCGGAGGAAAGCTGCGGCCTTGAAAAAGGCACCGGACATCTGCAGATCCTTTGCTGCGGCGGAACCGGTTGCAAGGCTTCGGAAAGCGCTCTGATCGTCGACAACCTCAAGGCATCCCTCGAGAACCACGGCATCAGCGACAAAGTCGATGTCATCACCACAGGTTGCTTCGGCTTCTGCGAAAAAGGCCCTATCGTCAAAATCATTCCTGACAACACCTTCTACACCCAGGTAACCCCGTCGGACGCTGAAGAAATAGTATCCGAGCACATCCTGGGCGGACGCAAGGTAGAAAGACTCCTTTACGTGGATCCGGAGACCCAGAAGCACATCAGCGACTCCAAGCATATGAATTTCTACGGGAAGCAGGTCAGGATCGCGCTGAGGAACTGTGGTTTCATCGACCCGGAGAATATCGAAGAGTACATCGCAAGGGACGGTTACGCGGCCCTCGCCGACTCCCTCTTCCACAAGACTCCCGAGGAGGTCATCGAAATGGTCAAAGGTTCAGGTCTCCGCGGACGTGGAGGTGCAGGCTTCCCTACCGGAAAGAAGTGGGAGTTCAGCCGTGCCTACCAGGACGATGCGAAATATGTGGTCTGCAACGCCGACGAAGGTGACCCGGGTGCTTTCATGGACCGTTCCATAATGGAAGGCGACCCGCACTCCATCCTGGAGGCAATGACCATCTGCGGCTACTGCATCGGTTCCCACAACGGACTTATATATATCAGGGCTGAATACCCGCTTGCAGTCCACAGGCTGCAGGTAGCCCTCCAGCAGGCTAAGGAATATGGGTTCCTGGGCAAGGACATCCTCGGCTCCGGATTCGACTTCGACATCGAGATCCGCTACGGCGCCGGTGCTTTCGTCTGCGGTGAGGAAACTGCCCTCATCCACTCTATGGAAGGAAAACGCGGCGAGCCTACTCTGAAGCCGCCGTTCCCTGCAGAATCCGGCTACCTCGGAAAGCCGACCAACGTCAACAACGTCGAGACGCTGGCCAACATTCCGATCATCCTTACCAAGGGTCCGGAGTGGTTCTCTTCCATAGGAACCGAGAAATCAAAGGGCACCAAGGTATTCGCCCTGGCCGGAAAGATCAACAACGTAGGACTCATCGAGGTTCCGATGGGAACCACGCTCAGGGAGATCATCTACGACATCGGAGGCGGTGTCAAGAACGGCAAGAAATTCAAGGCTGTCCAGACGGGAGGACCTTCCGGCGGCTGCCTCACCGAGAAGCATCTGGATATTCCTATCGACTACGAGAGCCTTACGGCTGCAGGTTCGATGATGGGTTCCGGAGGAATGATCGTAATGGATGAAGACGACTGTATGGTCGCCATCGCGAAGTTCTACCTGGAGTTCATCGTCGGAGAATCCTGCGGAAAGTGCACCCCGTGCCGCATCGGCAACAAGAGGATGCTCGAGATCCTTACCAGGATTACTGAAGGAAAGGGCGAGATGAAGGACCTGACGATGCTCAAGAACCTCGCCGAGGTGATCAAGGACACCGCTCTTTGCGGACTTGGCCAGACCTCCCCTAACCCCGTCCTCTCGACGATGAACAATTTCTACGAGGAATACGAGGAGCACGTCAAGAAGCACAAATGCCGCGCGAAGAAGTGCAAGGCCCTGCTTACCTACACCATCAATCCGGAGAAGTGCCGCGGCTGCGGAATATGCGCCAAGGACTGCCCGGCGAATGCCATCATGGGAGATGTCCGCAAGCCTCACGTCATCAATCCTTACCTTTGCATCCGCTGCGGAATGTGTATGTCCCGCTGCCACTTCGGTGCCATTTCTGTAATCTAAAAGCTGCCTGACAATGGAAAATATCAATCTAACCATAGACAACCGCCAAGTCTCGGTTCCGAAGGGGACCATGCTCCTGGAAGCGGCTGCATCCATCGGAATCAACATACCTACCCTCTGCCATATGGACCTGAAGGGGACGTGCGTCAAGAACCGTCCTGCTTCCTGCAGACTCTGCGTAGTCGAGGTCCAGGGACGCCGCAACCTCGCACCTGCCTGCGCTACCAAGTGTATACCCGATATGGTCGTGAGGACCAATTCGATGAGGGTCATCAAAGCCCGCAAGACCATTGCCGAGCTGATCCTCTCCGACCATCCGAACGATTGCCTCACCTGCCCCAAGTGCGGTGAATGCGAGCTCCAGGCCCTAGTGACCAGGCTCAACATCACGGAGATGCCATTCAGCGGCGGAGAGCTTTCCCAGAGGAAGAAGGAGCTTACTCCTTCCATAATGAGGAATATGGACAAGTGCATATTCTGCCGCAGGTGCGAAAGCGTTTGCAACAATGTCCAGACCGTAGGCGCACTCGGAGCGGTACGTCGCGGATTCAACACGACCATCGCCCCTACCTTCGACAAGATGGTAAAGGATACGAACTGTACCTATTGCGGACAGTGCGTAGCGGTATGCCCTACCGGAGCACTTACCGAGCACGACGATACCGACCGTCTGATGGACGATCTCTGCAATCCTGACAAGGTCGTCATCGCCCAGCCGGCTCCTGCAGTAAGGGCCGCCCTCGGTGAAGAATTCGGAATGGCTCCCGGCACTCTCGTGACAGGCAAGCTTGCTTCCGCCCTGAGACAGCTCGGTTTCGATTACGTATTCGACACTGATTTCGCCGCCGACCTCACCATTATGGAGGAAGGCTCTGAAATACTCGAAAGACTCAAGAAGTTCCTGGCCGGAGACAAGTCCGTGAAGCTGCCGATAATGACTTCCTGCTGCCCTGCCTGGGTCAACTTCTACGAGCACGAATTCCCTGATCTCCTGGAATATCCTTCCTCAGCCCGTTCTCCTCAGCAGATGTTCGGTGCAATAGCCAAGAGCTACTGGGCAGAGAAGATGGGAATACCTCGCGAGAAACTCGTGGTAGTCTCCATAATGCCTTGCCTTGCAAAGAAATATGAGGTTACGCGTGAGGAACTCAAGCACGAGAAACTCCAGGACGTGGACTACTCGATTTCCACCCGTGAGTTGGCAAGGATCATCAAGAGGGCGAATATCGGTTTCGAGAATCTCCCTGACAGCGACTTCGACTCCCCAATGGGTGAATCCACCGGAGCAGGCGTCATATTCGGAACCACCGGAGGTGTCCTCGAGGCCGCCCTGCGTACCGTCTATGAAGTATATACCGGAGAGACCCTTCCGAAGATCGACTTCACGGAAGTCCGTGGTCTGGAAGGCATCAGGGAAGCTACCATCGACATCAAGGGATTCCCTCTCAAGGTCTGCATCGCCCATACGCTGGGCAATGCCCGCAAGGTGATGGAGAAACTGCGTGAAGGCAAGCTCGACTACCACGTCGTGGAAGTCATGGCTTGTCCCGGCGGCTGCATCGGTGGAGGTGGACAGCCTTACCATCACGGAAGGATCGAGGTCCTTCAGGCCCGCCAGAAAGCCCTGTACACGGAAGACGCCAGCAAGCCTATCCGCAAGAGCCACGAGAATCCAGACATTGCGGCACTGTACAAGGAGTTCCTGGGAGCACCTCTCAGCGAGAGGTCCGAAGAACTTCTCCACACTCATTATACTGACAAATCGATCAAATAAACCCGGTAAACATCTTTTGATATGGCAGAAATTAAACTAGCCTGCGAGGTAATAAAGCAAGTTGAAGACATTTGCGAGAAGCACGGAAACAAACCGGGCGAACTGATCAACATACTCCACGAATGCCAGGGTCTGCACGGATACCTTCCAGAGGCGATGCAAAGGGTAATCGCCAGGAAGCTCGGTATCCCTGCCGCTCAGGTCTACGGCGTGGTGACTTTCTATTCATTCTTCACGATGACCCCCAAGGGACGCCATCCTATCTCCGTCTGCCTCGGCACAGCCTGCTATGTGCGTGGTT
>JAGDBQ010000049.1 GCA_017958985.1 Bacteroidales bacterium | reverse complement strand
CCGGCCGTCGCGAAAGCATGCCACTGGTAGGTCTTGCCATATTCAAGACCCTTGGCTACGGCTTTGAATGAATCTCCTGAAGGGAGCGCGAGCAGGACGCTTTCCTGCTCTCCCGGGATTCCATACGCGAATCCTACCTTTTCTGCCCGGGAAGATGAAAGGACGCAGGTGAAACTGACTGAATCTCCGGATACGACAGCCTCGGATGAGACTATACTTGGAGCAACATAGTCTTTGCTGCCGGTTTCCTTCAGGGAACAGGAAGCTGCGGTTAAGGTCAGGGCAGTCAGAAGGATATTCAGGAATCTTCTCACAACTGCCCAAATATACGAATAATTCTAACAAATTCAGGCTGCCAGTTTCCTGACAGCCTGATTGTTTTTGGTCGGGATGATCCGACTCGAACGGACGACCCCTACGTCCCGAACGTAGTGCGCTACCAACTGCGCTACATCCCGATGCCGGTTTAGCCGGACTTAGTTTGAAAAAGCAGCCTTCGGGAGACTGCCTTCGCTTTTTTAGTCGAGTTTGTTGATGTAAACTGCGATACCGCTCTTGAGGTTGGAAGCCTTGTTCTTGTGGATGACTCCGATCTTGGCGAGCTTGTCGATCATTGCATAGACCTTAGGTGCGCCCTCTTCAGCCTCTTTCTTGTCGGTTGTAGTCCTGATAGCGCGAATTGCGTTTCGCGTCGATTTTGCATAATACTTATTATGCAATCTATGCCTTTCGCTCTGGCGAATGGCCTTCTTTGTAGATGCGTGATTTGCCATCGTTGTTATTTTTTAATATTTGGTAGTGGGTAGGAGAATCGAACTCCTATTGCGGGAATGAAAATCCCGAGTACTAACCGTTATACGAACCCACCGGAAAACGACCCAAAAGGCTTTGCGCCAAATTGGGATGCAAATATAGAGAATTATTTTGAGCCGACAAAATAATTTTGCCCCTTATTCAGCCTTATTTTCCTTGGAACCTTCGGGTTTGTCCCATTCGAAGGAATAAAGCAAGGATTCAACCTGCCTCATATACTGACGCTTGTCGTACTTGGGAGCATAAACCCAGGCATCCAGGACGATTATTTCCTTGCCGTCAGGGCTATAGAAGGAATGCGACACGAAAGGCCCACCCATAAAGTCGTTGTAGACTTCCCAGAGACCCCTTGTCTCCGCGAAATCACGGTCGTGATACTTCAGGAACCGGACCCCAGGCTTGACGGCTTCGCTGGTGATCATATAGGTGTTGTCGAACATTCCGGGCACGTTGGCCTTGAGGAACTCGTTCCGCTTGGCGATGATGTTTTCGTCGGAGAACGGCTCAGGATCCGTTGCCGGATACTTGTATATGAACACTCCCTGGTTGGTGTACTGCTTCTCGTCAGCGATCCAGATGAAGTCGGAAGTAGCTTTCCTGAGGTTGTAACCCACCGGGAAATGCACCTTGCCGCCGATCATCTTGCTGACCACCTCCGCCAGGTTGCCCTCCTCGTAGAGAAGGGTATTGGCTATGACCCTGTTCCTTTCGGCCTGTTCTATGGCCCCGGCGAGGTTTTCCCCGTTGCGGTTGAGGACTGAGAGGGCTGAATCGGCGCTGGCAGCGTTAAGCTGGATGACGCACTGAGGATGGGCCCAGACATCGGTCCTGTAGACCACGCCCTGCTTCGCCACCGTGGTGTCGATGTTGAATATGACGATGTTCCTGTGATACTTGAACATATCGGTGAAAGCGCCCGGGGTCAGGTTGACGAGGGAATAGAGAGGTTCCCGCTGCGGAAGGTATTCACAGTCCCTAGCGAGGAGTTCCCGTACACCGTTTCCCAGGTTCCCGTCCCAATAGTCCTTGTCGATCACCACTATGACTTCACCGGCCTTGCCGCTGACATTCGGAAGCAGTACCTTCCCGTTGCTCTTGCAGGAAACTGCTGCGGCTACCATCAGGGTGAAAGCCAAAATCTTGGTCTGTATTCTCATTTCTTTCTGGTTTTACTTTTTACAAATATACTGCACTTCAGCTTCCAAACCAAAAAAAAGCTCTGCCGGATTCTCTCGCCGGCAGAGCCAAGTCCCTGATTTCCAATATGGTCTGGATTATTCTTCTCTCAAGGGGTCTATTCCCTTATGCCAGAAACGCGAAGTAAGGTCCGTAAGGCGGTAGTCAGGCTTGCAGGACGTGTCGTGCGTAACCTTGTAGAGGCGCTGGTTGGTAGTACGGGAATCCAGAGGGCCGAAGTGCTCCATATACGGGCCGATCTTGACATAGTCGAAGGTGAGGTAGAGGTCTTTCTCCACATCCTTCCTTCCTGAATACAAGGCCACTTCCAGCCCGATGGAACGGACGTGGTCAGCAAGGCGTATCAGGGTCCGCTGGTCGTTTCCCTCCCCCAGGAAAAGGAAGCAGTTGACTCCGAAGTTCTCCTTGACAAGGCGGTCTATGATCTCTTCGGTAAGTTCCTCTCCGACATCCTCTTTCAGGAAAGGAGAATGGCATCCAACGCAATTACCTTGGCAGTTGCTTATGTCAACCGCCAAGGTAACTCTGTCGGGGATCTCTTCGATGACCACCGAGGTCATCTCCGGGACGTACTTGATCATACTTCAGTCTTCACATCCTGCTGCACCGGGACAGTGGCTTTCACGCTCTGCTGCCTTGCACCTTCGTGGATGTAGAAACGATGCTCCGCCTCTATCTGGCGCATCTCGCTGAACGAAGATACTCTCTTGAGGTAGCCGATGACCCTGGTGAGGTAGTCGAGGTTGTGGCTTCCGCACTTAGGGCATACTTCGAGCGTGTCCTTGCTGATGTATCCGCAGTCGTTGCAAACGGTGTTGCGGCAGTTGAAGGTGAAGTAGTTGGTACCGTAGTGGGCGGCCGTCCTCAGAAGCTGCCTGTACTGGTCCTTGGAAAGATGCTCTGCCACGTTCATATGAAGGGCGGAGCCGCCGTCCAGATGCTTGACATATTCGTTGCCGTGAAGCTTGAACTTGTCGATCATCGAGAGGCTGTCATCCTCAGGATTGTAGAAGTAGGAACTGTACATATTGTGCTTCGGAGATACGTAGAAGCCGTCCTTCTGGTCCCACTTGTAGTTCTTTCCGGAAAGGTTCTCGCCCGGAACGAACTCGGTGTTGAACATAGCCTCCGGAGTCTTGTCCTTCCTGTTGCACCTGTTGATGGTCTCGAGGATGGTGTCCACGAACTCATTGTACTCAGGATTAGGACTGATCGTAAGCCCGAGGAACTCGGCCGCATCCGTCAGACCGTTGACACCCACGGTGAGATACTGCCTCCTCATATCGATGAAGCCGGCTGCATAGACATCCAGCATCCTCGCTGCGAGGAAGTCCTTGATGATCTCGTTGAAGGCGTTCTGGTACTTGTGCACCCTCTCGGTCTCCTCCGTGACCGCACGGACGATGTAGTCGTACAGCTGGTTCTTGTCGTAGTCTCCCCTTGTCAGCGCCTTGCCACCGTCGAGCATGATCCCTTTCTTCTCGAGGAAGTAGCGGCGGGTGGCGAGCTGGATGAGACGGTTCAGGTTGATGGTCATCACTGACTTGGAACCTGTTGAAACCGAAGCGGTTCCCATCGAATACTGATGGGTGGTGTGGTTGTGCGACTCATCGGACTTGTCCAGGTCGGTCAGGGAGTTGCGCAGGCGGCAGCAGCTTGCGAGGCTGTCAGGGCTGTCGGAGAGGTAGCAGAAGAAGCTGTGCCCCTTGGACCACATCTCAGCCGTGAAGTCCGCATAGGAAGGATCTGCGAAGTCGTCCTTTCCGTCGGTCAGGAGAGCCATCGTCTCGACCGGGAAAGTGAGGATGTAGCGGTTCCTCTCTTCGTTGAACCAGTTCATGAAGTGCTTCTGGAGCCAGGACAGTGTCTCCCACTTGGGTGCGCTGCCGTCAGGGAACCTGAAGTCTCCGAATACGCCGCGGAAGTACGGCTCGTCGAAGTAGCTGATGTTCCAGAACACGGTCTGATAGCCACGGTTGCCGGCAGGCATGTTCATCGAGTGGACTACCTGCTGGAAGTAGTTGTCGATGACCTTGACAAGCGTCCTCTTCTTGACGTTCATCTCGACGACATCCTCGAGGTGGTCGAGATAGTCGTCGCCATAGTCCTTCCTGATGAAATAGTCGAGATACATCAGGAACTCCGGAGTAGCGACGGCTCCCATGAACTGGGAAGAGATCGAATACACCAGGTTGATGAACTCGCCGCAGAAGGACTTCAGATCCGTAGGAGCCACGGAAACGCCTCCGAGATTCCTCAGTCCATCGATCAGGAAGGGGTACATTGTGATTGCAACGCAGTACGGATACCCCGGTGTGCCGCTCTCATCGTGCTTGTAAAGGACGTGGCTCTCGAGGTCCTTGATGTACTGGCTCGCAAGGTTGCGTCCGTACAGGGCCTTGATCTTGTCCTTCATAATGTAGCGGTTCTGCTTGATGTTGTTCTCCTTGTAGAGTTCCTGCCCGAGGGTGACGATATTCTTCCTCGTCACGTTGGCATTCGCGTCGAACTTGGAGCCCGTCGCAGCATTTGAAGCGGCGATGTAGTCCTTGATGAAGTCTCTCTTCTTCCTCAAGTCCAGACCGGCATCGAACTTCTCGATGTAGGCGATAGCGACCTTCTTGTTGATGGACATCAAACTTTCCTCGACCTGACGTCTAATTTCACGGCTTGTGATCTTGTCATAAATGTAGAGGTTTTCCGCTATGGAAACCACGACGGCCTCTTGACACTCTTCGCCGGCCGTCTTGTAGGCCTCGCGAATACCATTCATTAGTTTGACCTTGTCGTACTCTTCGTACGAGCCATTGGTCTTGCGTACAGTTACATCCATTATATATATAAAGTCGAATTTGAATAATCCAGTTACCAGTCAAGTCAGGTGGTTAAAAGTGGTTCGGACCGTCCGTGCAGTCCGAACCAACTGTCAACAAAGATAGCAGATTAATCGCCGTCTAGGAATAAATAATTTATAAAGTTATTAACAACTCCGTAACGTTATTGTTAATTTGCTATCTATTAATTAATTAAAGGAAAATATACTTTAGAATGAATAAAATTGCCAGAACTATCATGAACCAGCTCACCTTCTTGGTCTTTCCGGTGCAGAGGTTGAGGACGACGTAGCTGATAAGGCCGATGAGGATACCGTGCGAGATGGAATATGTCATAGGCATCAGGATCATCGTCAGATATGCAGGGATGGATTCCGAGAAGTCTTCGAGCGGGATGTTCTTGATAGGTGTGAGCATGAACAGACCCACGATCACGAGGGCAGGGCATACGGCCGAACCCGGGATTGCCGTGAATATAGGAGCGAAGAAGAGAGCAAGGATGAAGCAGGCGGCGGTAGATGCGGCCGTAAGTCCGCTGCGGCCTCCCTGCGCGACTCCTGAAGCGCTCTCAACATAGGTGGTGACTGTACTGGTACCGAGGGCGGCGCCGGCCATCGTACCGAGTGCGTCTGCCAGGAATGCCTGGTTGAGACGGATAGGCTTGCCGTCCTTGTCGACCATATCTGCCTTGGTGGTGACTCCGACAAGGGTACCGATCGTGTCGAACATATCCACGAAGAGGAATGTGAACACTACGACCAGCATATCGAGACTCAGGACCTGGCTGAAATCGAACTTGCAGAAGATCGGCGAGAGGCTCGGAGGGGCGGAAATGAAGCCGCCGAACTTGGTGATTCCCATAGGGATACCGATTAGCGCCGTAGCGATGATACCGATCAGAAGGGCGCCAGGGATATTCAGGATCACCAGGATGCCGGTGATGATGAGGCCGATGACCGAAAGCAGGCCGGGACCGCTGGTGAGGGTGCCGAGGTCTACGAGTGTGGCCGGGCTGTCTACCACGATGCCGCCGCTCTTGAGACCGATGAGGGCGATGAACAGTCCGATACCGGCTCCGATCGCCTGTCTCATAGACTTAGGCAGGGCATTCACTATGGCTTCACGCACATTGGTCAGCGTCAGGATAACGAATATCAAACCTTCGATGAGGACTGCCGTGAGTGCGAACTGCCAGGAATAACCCATTCCGAGGCACACCGAATAGCAGAAGAAGGCATTGAGTCCCATACCCGGAGCGAGTGCGAACGGGAGCTTGGCATAGAGAGCCATCACGAGGGTGGCGAAGATGGAAGCTACTGCCGTGGACGTGAACAATGCGTTCTTGTCCATTCCGGTGTCGGCAAGGATGGAAGGGTTGACGGCCAGGATGTATGACATCGCAAGGAAAGTCGTGATTCCGGCGATGATCTCCGTGGAGACCTTCATCTTGGAGCCGTCGAAACCGAACAGCTTAGTTAGCCAGCCTGCCTTTTTAGGTTCGGCTGCCTGAGTTGTTGTTTCTGCCATATTGGTTTTGTTTTAGATTAGAATGACCATCTCAGACCTGCGCAAGGGTTGCACATAAAGCCCTTGTTGCCGGCGAAATTGTATGAAAGCTCGACCTCGCCACCGATATCGAGATGTCCGTCGAACAGGCTCCCGAGATTCATCCAGAGCTGAGGCTCGGTAAGGAAGGTCCACTTGGTCGTGGAACCGTCAGTCCAAATGCAGTTGTTGCCCCAGAGGTCAGCAAAACCCTTGAATGTCAAACCCTTGACACCAAAGAGATTACCCATGCTCCAAACAGCGGTGAATTTGAGCGGGATGTCGGCGGTGCCGAAGCCGCGGAACGTCTCATACATAGCGTAGAGGGTCAGCATATTGGAGAAATCCTGGGAGTGGAGGAAATACTTGGCTCCGAAGCACCAGGTGCCCTGTCCCCAGGTAGTTCCGTCATACTCAACGTGGGCGCTGAGATCCTTCAATGAGCTCTCCTGCCAGAAGTTGATTCCGCGTTCGATCTCGAAGTAGCTTCCGTTGATTGCACTTGCAGAAGCCGGACGCTGATCCTTTGACGTGTAGTAATGGTCAATGAAGAAGAAGGTGTCACCGAACTTGTCTCCCTTGAACATTTCGAAGGTGGTGGTCACATAGTTGCGATCCTTTCCGAAGTCGTAGAATGTCTGTACGTTTGTCTGAGCCTTGGCTGCAACGGCAAAGGCTAACGCTGCCACGGCAGCGACGAAAAATTGTTTAGTTGACATAAATATTGAAGGAATTAGAAGTTCCTGATAAACTTATACAAAAATAGTCTGATAGTCAGATAAAATCCATACCTTTGCTTATACAATAATCCACAAAGTTTTCAACACCTATGTTCGAAGAAGTACTCAAGTTCTACAGGGATTTTCCGATCCCCGGTATCAATTTCGTTGACATAGTGCCTCTTATGCAGGACAGGAAAGTTTTCGGCAGTCTCGTATCGGAGATAGGGAAACTGGTCACGGCTCCGTCAGTGGCAGCTCCGGAGGCCCGCGCGTTCTTCTTTTCCGCTCCCCTCCTGATTTCCGACAGCGGAGTGACGAACATCGTCCCCTTCCGCAAGAAAGGCAAGCTTCCCCACTCCGGCGACGACCTCCAGGATATCGCCATCCTGAAGGAATACGGGGCTGACCATCTCTATTTCCGCAAATCCGACATAGCTGCGAGCAAAGTCGAAGACGGAGTGATACATATCTCGATACTTGACGACATACTTGCAACCGGCGGCACTGCCGAAGGAATAGGCAAGGCGCTGGAGGCTACCAAGGTCGTCGTGGACGGCCAGGAGTGCAGCGTGAAAGTTTCCGAATATATATTCATCGTCGAACTGGACGGCCTGAACGGGCGGGACCGCCTGGAAAAGATCGCCCCTGTATATTCAATAGCCCACGTATGAGAAGGATACTCGCCACAGCCACGGCTCTGCTGTGCCTCGTCTCTAACCTGTCCGGGACCACCCCTCCGACTGACTTGAGATGCGAATTCCAGAAGGGTGACGTCGTCATCGACACCCCCCGCCCGCGCTTTTCCTGGAAACATCAGGGCGGACAGTCTGCGTACCAGATAGTGGTCGTACACGTATTCGGGTCCGACAACCACAATATGAGGATCATCCCCGACTACTCCTGGGACTCCGGGAAGGTCTATTCCGAGGAGTCGAACCTCATCAGCTACGACGGCCCTGAACTTCAGTCGATGCAGAACTACCTCTGGGCCGTAAGGATCTGGGACAAGGACGGAAAGGTCTCGAAGCTCAGCGATTATTCCAGGATAACGACCGGAATGCTCCGCCCTGACGACTGGAAGGCACGCTGGATCGGTGCGCCCTGGCAGAAGGACGTAAGGGGCAATTACTATCCCTGCGCCCCTATGTTCAGGAAGGAATTCACAGTCAGGAAGGGACTCGTCAGCGCCACCGCCTTCATATCAGGACTCGGCTGGTTCGAAATGCGCCTCAACGGCAGCAAGGTAGGCGACGACTATTTCGTTCCGGGATTCACCGATTACACCTTCAGGCCGGAGCTCGCGAACAACAGCCATATCCCTCTGAGCCCTGAAGTGACTTTCCACAGGACCCTCTACCTGGGCTACGACATAACCAAGATGCTGCACAAGGGCAAGAATGCCGTAGGAGTAATCCTGGGCAACGGTTATTTCCACTCAGACCCGGACAGCCGCAAGGGAGAAACGTTCGGAGTTCCGAGGCTCATCTGCCAGATAGCATTGACGTACAAGGACGGCCACACCGAGATTCTCTGCTCAGACACGTCCTGGAAGGCCACGGAATCTCCGATAGTCTACAACAACCTCTACGGAGGCGAAGTCTATGACGCTACCAGGGAGGCCGATGGCTGGGACAAGCCCGGATTCAACGACGCTGCCTGGAGCAATGCCGTCGTCAGGAAGGCTCCGGACGGCAGGCTCTCAGCGAATATGGGTCCTACCGACAAGGTCACCAAGACCCTTTCTCCAGTAAAATTCGAGAAGCAGGCCGACGGTTCCTTCAAGGTGGACTTCGGATTGCAGATTTCAGGATGGATCCGGTTCTCGGGAATCAAGGGCGAGCCTGGAGCCAGGCTCAAGGTGGAATACCTGTCCGAGAGTCAGAACGGGAAGAACGAATACATATTCCGCAGCAGGGACGCCGTGTCCTATGCTCCCCGGTTCGACTGGTTCAATTTCCGGGAAGTTGTGATTTCCGGGGTAACGGATCTCAATCCTTCCAACATCGTGGCGGAAGCTGTGAATTCCGAGGTTCCCGTGAACTCCTCTTTCGACTGCTCCAATCCGCTGTTCGTCAAGATCAACGACATATTCAGGCGCTCCCAGATGAACAATATGCATAGCGGAGTCGCCAGCGACTGCCCTCACAGGGAGAGGCTGCCATATACCGGCGACGGACAGATATCGATGAATACCGTGCTGGCCAACTTCGACGCCTCCAGCTTCTACAACAAGTGGCTGGAAGACATCCGCGGCAGCCAGAACCCGGTCACCGGACACGTTCCGAACGGAGCTCCCTGGGAGCCTTACTGCGGAGGCGGTCCTGCCTGGGGCGCCGCGATATGCATTATGCCGCTGGAGTTCTACCGGGCTTACGGAGACCGCAGCGTCCTGGAGAGGAACCTCGAGCCTATGATGCAGTACGTCAATTGGTTCGAGAGCTGGAAGAGAGATGACGGGACCGTTCTCGTGGAGATGAAGAGGCCCGGGGAAGACAAGCCTTACAGATGGTACAACCTCGGCGACTGGGCGCCTTCTTTCGAGACACCCGACCCCGCCCTCGTCCACACCTTCTACTTCTGGCTTTGCGCCAGCAACGTAAGCAAGGTGGCAGGGATATTGGGCCGGAGAGAAACCGCAATGCGGTATGCGATGCTCTGCGACGAGATAGAGGAGGCTTTCCACAAGGTATTCTACGACGAGGAACTGGAATCCTACGGTGACTTCGGAAGCAACGTGTATGCCTTGTATATGGGGGTTCCTTCGGACTGCTACAAGGCTGTCAGGGCCACCCTCAGGAGGGAACTCAAGTTCAACTACAAGAACCACCTGAATACCGGAATGCTCGCGACCCGCTACCTGTTCGAGGTGCTCTCCCTGAACGGTCTCGGCGACGTGGCTTATGACATAATGAACCAGAGAGATTTCCCGAGCTTCGGATGGTGGATCGAACAGGGCGCTACCACGACCTGGGAGCACTGGAGCGGGAAAGAGTCGCACGACCATCCTATGATGGGCGGCGGACTCACCTGGTTCTACAGGATCCTGGCCGGCGTGGATACCGATCCTATGGAACCCGGCTTCAAGCACGTCATCATAAGGCCTGTCCCGGTGAAGGATCTGCAGAACGTTTCTTACTCCACGGAGACCCCGTACGGAAAGGTCAGTTCCACTGTCACCCACGACGGAACCAACGTACACGTGACCGCAGTCATCCCTGACGGGGCGAACGCCACGATCTACGTTCCGAGGAGCCTCGAAGCAGCCGCATCCAACCCTATGGACGAAAGATCCTACTCAGTCCACGAAGTAGGCCCCGGCACCTGGACCTTCTGACCCTCCTCCCCCATTCCATAAAAAGAAGGAGCTGACTCACTATTGAGTAGCTCCTTCTTTTATGTTGTGCGCGGGATGAGAGTCGAACTCACACGTCACAATTGACACTAGCTCCTGAAACTAGCGCGTCTACCATTCCGCCACCCGCGCTGGATTGGGACTGCAAATATACGAATTGTTCAGCAAAATGCAAACAAAATCAGCGCGGGCCGAACATTCTATCTCGAATAACGCTTGAAGGTGTTGTTGATCAGCGTCTTGTGCGAAGGACTGATGACAAGGAGCTCGCTCTTAAGTGCATCGACGCTCGTGGTAGTCGTCTTGAGAGCTTCGCTGATCTCGCCCTTGGTCACTCCGCCAGCCACCAGATCATTGAATATCTGAGGCTTGAACCATAGGTTGTAACCTCTCTGAGGGCTGGAACCGTACCTTGAAGTGTAGAAAGCGTTCTCAATGAAATATGCCCACATCTCCGCGACCTCACAGTACCCGGCGTTCTCTCCGTTGCCCGTACCGTAGCAATCTCCGGTCAGAAGGAAGGTCGAAATGATATATGTGGAGAACTTGTTCCAGTAGTCAGTGCCCACCTTGATGAAATGTGAAGCGTGAGCCATCTCGTGCACGGTATCCGAATAGAGTGAAGCGTAGTCATAGCTGGAACCCTTGGACCCGATCGTGATGTCCGGGCAGAAGACCTGAAGGGCAAGCTTGTACACTCCCAGATAGTTCGACACCAGTCCCTGGTCCAGGAAAGAACCGTGGTGCATCATCAGCGCACTTGAAGGAGTAAGGCTGTTGATTATCCAGAACCTGAGGTTCCTTGGAGGGAGGGTGATCCCTTCCTGCTGACATTTGTCGTAGAACTCGTATGCAGCATTGTTGACAGCACATCTCCTGTAGAGCGCAGCGTCCGAACTTCCGTTGACATTGAGCGTTATCCCTTCCGGACTCCCCTTTCCGAGAGCAGAGACGGATGCAGGCACCAGGATGGTGTTCAACCCTATGGAGAAGCCCTTGGTATTCTTGAAACAAAGCCTGTAATTCGGCTTGGCGGAGAACTTCGCCGAGAAGGAATAGTTGCCGGAAGCATCTGTGAATGTGGTAGATAGCTTAACGAATACATTGGCCATCACCTTGACTCCGGCCACGCCCACAGTCTTGCCGTTTATACCGTTGTCGGTAATGGTTATCTTTCCGGAAGGCTTCGCCTTCGCCCTGGTTTCCGATTCGAGGAGGTCGGTATTCCCCGAACACTCGAACGCCATCCGCTCGAGAGCGCGCCAGTCTACCGAAGAAGTGCTTCTGGTTTCGTAGGACTCAGGGTCTTCCTCACAGCCGTCTTCTTCCTCGTAGCAGTCTTCTTCCTCGAAGCTTTCCCTTTCTTCAGTATCGTCCGGGATACAGCATTCGTCGAGTATCTCGAATTCGATATCGTCCGGGAAGCTGAAATCGCTCGGGACCACGGCGTACTGCCAGGAGATATGCCCCTCTTCGATCTCAGGATCCTGATAGTAATCACCTTCTTCCACGATATCGCAGTCAAGCGGGAAGTCCGTCAGTTCCACTCCCATCTCTTCGAGCCTTGCGAAATCGTCCATATCCGAAGGAAGGAAACGTACATAGTAGTCGGTAACCGGAATGATTTCCTCGAGTTCTTCCTCCTCGTATTCCGTCCTGGTAGAGTAGAGAGAAGCGTAGGCTTTCCTCATATTGGTCACTGAATAAGGGTTGCTGCGCTTGGCTCCGATGACCATACGGTCGTGCGCCACCTGCTTTTCAAGACCTGTTTCAGGATACGCGTCCAACGGAGACGCACCCTCTTCGCTGCACGATGCCAGCAGCATCGCCGGCAGCATCAATTTGAAGATCCATTTCATCGTTTAAAGTTTTATTGGTTTGTTACAGATGCAAAGGTAAACCGGCCTATCCGTAGGATGAAATAATCAACGGATAAATAACAAACCGGCATTCCTTGCCCATACGGACGCTATTTCTTATCTTTGCTCTGAACGAAAAAACAGAAAAATGATGTACCCGGGCGGAAAGACTTTCATAATCAGCATCGCCATATTCCTTATATCCAGCCTGTTATGGTCAACGGCCTCTGCACAGCCGTTTAAAGACGAATTGGCCGCCAACCCTGACAAAGCAGGTGGAGTATTCAGCAGCTACATAGTGCCGAAGGAAGCATTCACGAAGGCCCCGAAGGGCTACAAACCCTTCTATATCAGCCATTACGGCAGGCACGGTTCACGGTATCACACCAGCTCCGGCCTGGTCGGGTCTGCAATCGCTCCGCTGATGAAGGCCGACAGCGCCGGCATCCTTACCGAAGAAGGCAGGATCGTGGCAAGGCAGCTGGACACCCTTCTGGAGGAACACGAGGGTATGTTCGGGATGCTCACCGACAAGGGGGCTTCCGAACTCCGTGGGATAGGCGGAAGGATGTACGCCCGCTACCCTTCCGTATTCAACGGCAAGGGAAGACGCGACGAAGTGGAATGCGTCTCGAGTTACTGGCCGAGATGCCTGATGAGCATGGCGAATCTCTGCACGGGGATCCAGGAACACACGGAAGGACTCCGCTTCTCTTACAGAACGGGGCCCAAGTATCTGGACTACATCAGTATGGATCTCGATACAAGGATGCTGAGTCCCAAGTCGAGGAAGATGAGCGAGATAGTCAGGAAGGAGAATACTCCTCAGGAACGGTTCCTGTGCGCGATGTTCACTGACACTGCAAAGGCAAGGGAGTTCATTCCCGATTTCCTGGTCTTTATGGACGATATCTATACGGCCGCCTGCATCAGTTCCAACACTGATTCGAAGCCGGACATCTTCTCACATTTCACCACCGACGAGCTGTACGGACTGTGGGCTGCCAAGAGCGACCGGATATATTATACTTTCGGAATATCCCAGGAGGCCGGGGACTATTCAAGCTCGATCGCCAAGCCGCTGATCGCAGACATCGTCTCCAAGGCAGATGCTGCGATGGAGCCCGGCAGCAAGCGGGCGGCGGACCTTCGATTCGGGCACGACGTGGGCCTCCTTCCGCTTATCGGAACGATCCGGATCAAGGGGATGGAGACGAGGCTCAAGGCGGCAGAGGCACACGAAAAGTTCTCGTCTTTCGAGATGATGCCTATGGCCTCCAACCTTCAGATGGTCTTCTACCGCAACAGGAAGGGAAACGTGCTGGTGAAACTGGTCTACAACGAGAAGGAAACGTACATCCCTGCCCTGGAGTGCGCCACAGGCCCTTTCTACAGATGGGAGGACCTCCGGGAATACCTTGTAAAAACCGCCGCCGCCATCCCGGACGAGAGCATCGTCAAGGACAACGGCGGGGTTGAGCGAACCGGTATAAACGGTTAGAAATACGCTACTGTCTTCTGCTCGATCGCTGACATCAGGGCGTTGGCAAGACGGCTGACTCCGAAACGGAAGAACTCCTTGTCCAGCCACTCGTCTCCGAGTATGGTCTTGACTATCGAATAATAGCAGACAGCATCCTTCGCGGTGGAGATACCGCCGGCAGCCTTGAAGCCGACCTTCTTCCCGGTCTTCTCACAGAAGGCCTTTATGCACTCGCACATTACGAAAGCTGCCATCGGGGTAGCGTTCACGCTGACCTTCCCGGTGGAAGTCTTGATGAAGTCCGCACCTTCTTCCATCGCGATGAACGAAGCATTGGCTATCCTCTCGGGAGTGACCAGCATTCCGGTCTCCAGGATTACCTTGAATACCACCTTCCTGCCTGCCTTTGCAGCAGCGGCGTCAATGGCGGTACGCATAGTCCTGATTTCCGTCCTGGCGGCCTGCTCGTCGTCTGCCAGGAAAGCATTGAGAGCAAGCACGATGTCAATCTCGTCAGCACCTGCCTCGACTGCCATCTCGCACTCCTTCACCTTGACCTCGAGGAAACTCTGGGATGTCGGGAAACAACCTGCGACGGTAGTGACGTGCACTTCTTCGCTCGCGAGATCCTCCTTTACCACGGATCCGAAATTCGGATAGACACAGATGGACGCAGGAAGCGGATAGTCGGGATAGTCTTTCATAAATGAATTGACTTTCGCGACAAGCTTCTTGACGGAAGCAACGGTGTCTTCCGTGTGAAGGGTCGTCAAGTCCATAAGGGACAGGCACTTCTTCAGGATTTCCGGAGAAGTTATGCTGTCTATGCCCAATGCTATCGCATCCAGCCGTTTGGTGATGTGATCCCTGTCAGGTGTATAACCATACTTTGCGAACAATGACTCCATAATATAATGTGTTTTTTTATCTCATCCTCTTATCTGTATCCGGAAACCCTCTTCCAGCAGAGGCCGGACCATAAGTTCCATCTCCCCGGCAGTGAATTTCTCCAAACCTTCGGCAGGAGCTTCCCTGTCCAACGTATATACCATAATCTCTCTCGGCCTCAGCCTCCTGACTATGTCCATCCAGCCCTGAAGCACCTCCGGCGACGACGAATCGAAAGACTCCGACTTGAGGAACATAGTCTGTAGCACGAAATCTCCTTCGAAGCGCTCCAGATTGCGTACGATGTCCTCGACGTGGTACCTTCCCTGAGGCTGGTTGATAAGGGCGGCCAGGGCATCAGTCGGAGCATCGAGCTTCAGGATAGGATTGTCTACCTTCCTCAAAGCCTCGAATACTTCTTCTTTCCCCACCATCGTAGCATTGGACAGGACGGAGACCTTCGCCTCCGGGAAATACTTGTCCCTCAATGCTATCGTAATGTCTATTATCTCCGGGAAGCAAGGATTAATGGTAGGTTCGCCGTCCCCGGAGAAAGTGATGGAATCGATCCCGATCCCTTCCTGCTTGCAGGCGAGCAGCCTGGCTTCGAGAGCAGCTTCAAGCTGAGCGGCGTCCGGAAGCTTTTCTTCCGTCCTGCCGTCCTTGTTCCAGCCGCACTCGCAATAGATGCAGTCGAAGTTGCACAGCTTGCCCTTCCTCGGGAGCAGATTGATTCCCAAGGACGAGCCCAGCCTCCTGGAACGGATCGGACCGAATACCAGTTCTTCGCGCATCATAACGTCATACAATCCTATGTGAATGGCTTCCGGCCGTAAGACGGCCGTCGGCATCCAAATAATCTATAGCCACGATACCAGGCTTCTTTCCGGCCTGCAAGGAGCCCAGTTCAGCTTCCTTGGAAAGGAAGGCGGCTCCGTTCAGGCAAGCCCAGGTAAGGAGTTCTCCAAGTTCCAGCCCTTCGAAATGCTCCTGCAGGCAGAAGAGTTCCCTGACTATGTCAAGGTCGTCGTTGCTCGAAAGCGAATCCGTCCCTACAGTAAGCCTGAGCCCGTTCCTCCTCATCAGCTGGACATCAGGCAGGGTATTGTGTATGAACAGGTTGGAGCAAGGGCACAGGGCGATGAAAGGATGTTTCATCGCAGCTTTGACAGCATCTATCCCCTCCTGGTCCATACATACCTCGTGGACGAGCAGGATATTCTCATCAAAAGGTGCAGGGTGGACCTCCTGCAGCCTGTCGAGGAAATACAGCAGCGAGGACTTGCCGCATACTGGAGGAACACTCATCCCCGCAGCCTTCCGGTTGTCCCACATCGGTCCCCTGCCGTATTTCAGCATTTCCTCCTCTTCGTCAGTCTCTTCGGAATGGAACGAGAGGTAGCCTGACTTCAGGCCTTCCCTGGAGGAGGCGGTCAGAAGCTCAGGGCTCATAGTGTAGCAAGCGTGCGGGGTCGGAGCTGCGTCCAAGCCGTAAGACGCCGCCTCTTCCTGAAGCCTGAGTACGCCCGCAATGACTTTCCCGCAATCTTCCGGTTCAGTTCCGAACACTTCCAGGAACGTCCTGGTGTACATCGGAGACTCCTTCTTGATAGCGAACGAGTCCGAACAGTTGCTGATGTCCGCCATCGCCGAAATCCCTCTTTCCCACATCCTGTCCATCCAGCAGCGGATATCATTGATTTTCTCTTCCATCGGCTTGGTATCCCTGAGGGCATTGATCTGGTCGATGAAACCTGCCATCCCCGTTCCCTTGCGGAAAAGCTTCCACATATAGGACAGTTCCAAGTGGCAATGGGTATTGACGAAGCCCGGGACTATCGCCCCCTCGATGAAGTTCTCCTCGGAAGCAGGATCGGCGCACTGCCCGATACCGGCGATCTCCCCGTCCGGAAAGTACTCTACATATCCGTTACGGATCGGACCGCTACCGTCAAGGGTGTAGACGTATCTTGCAGCTATCTTCTCCATATCCTGAGGTTCTTCGTCGGATCAGGCTCTTCAATCTCGACGGACGCAGTATCCTTTATTATCAGTTCGGGACCCCGGAAAACCGTATCTTCCACGACCGGCTCAGGGTACCAGACTCCCCTTGCGTTCTGCTTGAAACATATCCTGTCGGTCATCTGGTTCACATAAGCCAGGTCCGTCAGGTTGATGAAATCATCGGCGGAGAATATCTTGTTCGCCTGTGCAAGAGAGTCTGCCTTGTGCCTTGCCTCTGCAGCCAGGGCCAGTTTCCTCTCCAAAGGCCTGTATTCCTTTGCCAAGCTCATGCGGACCCTGTCCAGCATTTCAGAATACCGCTTGGGATCATTGAGGTAATGGTCGACGCTATGGCGGTAGTCTTCCACTGAATAGCCGTACTTCTCGAATATCGGGACATACAGCCAGGCAGTGTCAGCCTGGCGCTTCTTCTTCGGATTCTTGATGATCCACTGGTCGGCCAGGAACATCTCGCGATATATCTTCTCCATCTTCCTTGCCGGGATCACCCTCGGCCTGTCGGAACAGGAAGCCACGGCCACGGCGAGAACCGCAGCGAGAAGAACCATCTTGAGAGTCTTTTTCATCGTCGTTTACCTTAGTGTCGCTCCGAATTCGTTCTGGAAGGTGGACAGTATCTTGCCCATTATCCTTTCCACGTCAGCATCGGTCAGGGTCTTCTCCAAATCCTGGAGTACGAAACCGAGGGCATACTGCTTCTTGCCTTCCGGAATCTTGTCGCCCCTGTATACATCGAACAATGTAACCTGCTTGAGCAATTTCTTTGCCGCCTTGAAGGCACTCTTCCTCAAATCGCCATAGCTCACGCTCTCGTCCAGGAGGAGGGCGAGATCCCTGCGCACTTCAGGGAACTTAGGCATCTCCTTGAAGGCCACCTTGTCCCTCTTGACAAGCAGGAACAGCGTGTTCCAGTTGATCTCGGCAGCGAATACCGGCTGCTTCACATCGAACTTCCTGGCAAGGGAAGGAAGGACCGTTCCCATCACCGCCAGCGGAAGATGCTGACCAGGGAGGGAATAGGAAACACCTTCGCTGAATATGTCCGCAGGTGCAGGAGCCGCTTCCATCTGGTAGATATCAGCTCCGAAACGCCTGAGCAGAAGGTCCACATAGCCCTTCAGCTCAAAATATGAGCTCTTCCCAGGCTGGCGGTTCCAGCTCTTGGCGGAACTGCCGGTGATGAAGAGGGCATATGCAGGATGCTCCTCGTATGAAGCAAGGGTCTTTCCATCACCTTGAGGATCACGGCTGTATACTGAACCGTATTCGAAAAGTTTCATGGAAGAAACCTGCCTGTTGATGTTGTATGCGATCACTTCGAGTCCGTTGAACAGCAGGGTCTGTCTCATTACGTTGAGGTCGGAACTGAGCGGATTGACTATCGCAGCGCACTTCTCCTCAGGGAACGAAACGAGTCCCTTGTAATATGCGCTCTTGGTCAGGGAATTGTTCATTGTCTCGACGAATCCGTTGGCAGCCAGGAAGTTGGAGATCCTGTTACGGACAGCTTCCGGTTCAGGTGACGGAGTCGCATTCACGGACATCTTCATATGCTGAGGGAGGTCGATATTGTTGTAGCCGTAGATCCTGAGGATCTCTTCCACGACATCGCATTCCCTGGTGACATCGATCATATAGGACGGCGCGGCGACAGTAGCTCCGCCAGGCCTCTTCTCGAGGAACTCGTATGTAAGGCTGGTGAGAATCTTTTCGATGGTGTCGTGACCTATCTTCTTGCCTATGAATGCCTCGATGCGGTCGTAATCCAGTTCGATGACATTCTTCCCGATCTTCTCCGGATAGGATTCCTCCATCTTCCCTACGATCTCTCCTCCGGCGATCCCGCATATGAGGAGGGCAGCCCGCTTGCAGGCATAACTGCAGATCTGAGGGTCGCAGCCTCTCTCGAAGCGGAAGGAAGCGTCGGTCTGGAGGGAGTGCCTCTTGGACGTCTTGCGGACTGAACCCGGATCGAAATAAGCGCTTTCAATGAATACATCGGTGGTCGACGCGGTGACACCGGAATCGATGCCTCCGAATACTCCGGCTATGCACATAGGGCCTTCGGCATCGGCAATCACGATGTCATCGGCAGCAAGTTTACGCTCCTGGCCGTCCAGGGTCACGATCTTCTCTCCCTCGCCGGCCCTTCTTACTATGACCTTGCCGCCTTTGATCTTGTCGGCGTCGAAGGTATGGAGAGGCTGTCCGAGTTCCCAGAGGATGAAGTTGGAGACGTCCACGACATTGTCGATAGGTCTCAGCCCGATGGACAGGAGCTTCTTCTGGAGCCATTCGGGAGAAGGACCCACCTTCACTCCCTTGACCGTGATCCCGCAATACCTCGGAGCGGCAGTCCTGTCCTGCACATCGATGGGGATACCGGTCCCTTCACCATCTTTCCAGGCGCTGATGTCCGGATATGAGAACTTGCAAGGGATATCGTTCAGCTGCATCCAGGCATAAAGGTCGCGGGCGACTCCGATATGGGAGGAAGCGTCCACGCGGTTGGCCGTAATCTCATATTCGATGACCGCTTCGGTCTTGAGATGGAGATAATCCTTGGCTGCCATCCCCACAGGAGCATCATCAGGCAGCACCTTGATGCCGGAATGGTCCTCTCCGATGCCGAGTTCGTCTTCCGCACATATCATTCCGAGAGATTCCACACCGCGGATCTTGGATTTCTTGATCTTGAAGTCGCCCGGCAGCACGGTACCGATCCTGGCGAAAAGGACCTTCTGGCCTGCTGCCACGTTCGGAGCTCCACATACTACCGTAACCGGCTCGGGGCCGCCGTCATCCACCTTCGTCACGTGGAGATGGTCGGAATCCGGATGGGGGACGCATTCAAGGACGTGGGCTACCACGACTCCGGCGAGTCCGCCCGGAATCTCTTCCTGCTCCTGCACTCCATCGACCTCGATTCCAATATCAGTCATCGCGTCCGCGATCTGCTGAGGAGTCAGGCCACACTCGAGATAGTCCTTCAACCAATTGTAAGAAAGCTTCATAACTATTTATTTTTCAATATCTTCCCTAGAAAACAAGGAATTCACGAATTCCTTTTTGTCAAACACCTTAAGGTCATCGATCCCCTCTCCGATTCCGATGAACTTCACCGGCACCTTGAGCTGGTCCACTATTCCAATCACCACACCGCCTTTGGCAGTGCCGTCAAGCTTGGTGACGGCAAGCGAGGTGATGTCGGTAGCCCTGGAGAACTCCTTGGCCTGCTGGTATGCATTCTGACCGGTAGAGGCATCAAGGACGAGCAGGACCTCGTGAGGTGCGTCAGGGATCACCTTGCGCATCACATTGCGGATCTTGGTGAGCTCGTTCATAAGGTCTATCCTGTTGTGGAGGCGGCCTGCCGTGTCGATCAGGACCACATCAGCCTGCTTTGCAACCGCCGACTTCACGGTATCGAAGGCGACTGATGCAGGGTCCGAACCCATCCCTTGCTTGACTATCTCCACTCCTGCCCTGTCGGCCCATATCTTGAGCTGGTCGACAGCTGCCGCCCTGAAGGTGTCCGCAGCTCCGATCATAACCTTCTTGCCCATAGCCTTGTACCTGGCTGCAAGCTTTCCGATCGTGGTGGTCTTCCCTACTCCGTTCACACCCACCACCATCACGACGAGAGGGCTCTTCCCGAGATCGAACGGTTCCCCGGGAGTTTCGGCCTCATCGACTTCAAGGAGCTTGCCTATCTCATCCCTGAGCATATCCAGCAACTCGTCGAAGGACATATACTTATCCCTGCCGACCCTTTCTTCCAGGCTGTCCACGATCTTGAGTGTCGTGTCTACGCCCATATCCGAAGCCACGAGGGCTTCCTCGATGGCGTCGAGGACATCGTCATCCACCCTGGACTTGCCCGCGATGGACCTTGAGAGTCTCTGGAAGAAACCCTCCTTAGTCTTCTTCACCCCTTTGTCGAAAAGTCCCATAACGTTCAATAACTAATCTTACAAATATACGTATTTTAAGGGTAAAATAAAAACGCAGTCCCACGTTGGAGACTGCGTTCCATAAGTTATTCAGTGACTTCTAGAATTACTTCTTGGAGTCAAAAAATTCCTTGGTCTTGTCAGCTTCTACGAGCTGCTCGGTGAAGATGTATGCACCGGTCTTAGGAGACTTGTCCATACGGATGCATTTCACCATACTCTTTGCGCCAGCCTTGGCGGCGAATGTAGCGACTGCTTTCTTTGCCATAACTTAATCTCCTTATTTGATTTCACGATGAACGGTCACCTTGTGGAGGTAAGGGTTGTACTTCTTACGCTCGAGACGCTCAGGTGTGTTCTTCTTGTTCTTGGTGGTGATGTACCTTGAGATTCCAGGTACACCGCTAGCCTTCTGCTCAGTGCATTCGAGGATGACCTGCACCCTGTTTCCTTTTGCTTTCTTTGCCATAACTCAATAGATTTTAAACAAGGCCGACATATCCTTTATCCTGAGCATCCTTGAGAGCGGCGTCGAGGCCCTTCTTCTCAATGGTTCTCATTCCCTTGGTGGAAACCTTCAGTGTAACGAACCTCTGCTCCTCCTCGGACCAGAACTTCTTGGTCTTGAGGTTGAGAGAGAAATCACGCTTTGTGCGAAGCTTGGAGTGGGCAACGTTGTTGCCGATCATTCTCCTTCGTCCTGTAATTTGACAAACTTTTGCCATGATATTTAACTTTTTTATTGATTCAAAATAATTTGCGGGGTGCAAATTTCGTTTAAAAAATCCAAAATTGCAAATACTCTACACAATTTTGAAGAATCTGCGCCACCGTATGTTATGAGGGAACTTCCTGGATGCATCGGTGGAAAGCCAGATAAGCGAAGGCCGTCCGACGATATGGTCCTCAGGAACGAATCCCCAGTACCTGGAGTCCAGGGAATTGTGCCTGTTGTCCCCCATCATGAAATAATAGTCCTGTGCGAAAGTATAACTCGTTGTCTCTTCTCCGTCGATGAATATCTTTCCGTCCTTCACCTTCAGCTCGTGCTTCTCGTAGGAAGTGATGAGCCTTTCGTAAAGTGGCAGGTTAGATATGGTGAGGTCGACTGTCACGCCTTTCTCCGGAATCCAGAGCGGACCGTAATTGTCGCGGGTCCACCTGGTATCCTCAGTGAACGGGAACAGGCTCAGATATGAATCCGGATAATCCGGAGGGAACACATCCAGATTGGGTTCCACGCTTGCAACCGAGGAATATCCTTTGACTTCTTCGAGCATCTGCGCTGTCAGAGGCATAGCAGGATAACCAGGGAGGTCGCCGTCGAAATACAGTTCCCCGAGATTGAGGCCGAGTTTCTCCAGATTCTTGGAATTGATCCTCTGCCCCGTCGTGGTGACCCTGTAGGTCAGCTGGATGCCCGGATAGACTTCCTGCTGTACTCCGTCGATCCACACCAGGCCGTCCCTGACCTCGAGAGTGTCCCCCGGTACAGCCACGCATCTCTTGACATAGTGGTCTTCCTTGTCCACCGGACGGACCTTGAGAGGACCGCCGTTGGCGATCGCATAGTCCCTGCCTGCATTCCTTACCCAGGCGTAGTAATCCTCGGAAGGGAAACGCGACAGGACGGTGTCGCCGTGAGGGAAATTGAATACCACATAATCTCCGCGCTCCACGTTCCTGCGGCCCTTGAGCCTGCGGTAGTCGTTATGGATGAGAGTCGAATAGGACTCTTTACCGAATATGACGTTGTGCGTGAAAGGTACGGTGAGAGGTGTCTCAGGGACCTTGGGGCCGTATGCGACCTTGCTGACGAAGAGATGGTCTCCCGTATAGAGGGAGCTTTCCATCGATGATGAAGGGATCTTGAATGCCTGGAAGAAGAACATATTGATGAACGTGACGACGATGACGGCGAAGACGATGGCGTCGAGCCAGTCCAGCCACACATTGTGCTTCTCCCCCTCCTTGTACTGCTTCTTCCAGAACATCCAGTTCACCTTGCGGGTGATGTGCCAGTCGAAGATTACAATGAGACCGAGGAGCCACCAATAGTTCCCTAGCCATATTACCCAAGCGATGTAGAGGATCATCCAGAAGGACATCCTTACCCACTTGTTGTGGTAAATCGCACTCAGAGTCTCTTTCACGGACTTACTTTACGGAATTGACGATAGCTTCGAAAGCCTGAGGGTTGTTCATAGCCAGGTCGGCGAGGACCTTGCGGTTGAGGCCGATGTTCTGCTTTGCGAGCTTGCCCATGAACTGGGAATAGCTGATACCATACTGACGGGCAGCGGCGTTGATCCTCTGGATCCAGAGGGCACGGAAAGTGCGCTTCTTCGTCTTGCGGTCACGGTAAGCGTAGGTAAGTCCCTTTTCGTAGGTGTTCTTTGCTACAGTCCAGACATTCTTTCTGGAGAGGAAATTTCCGCGGGTTCTCTTGAGAATCTTCTTGCGGCGAGCCCTGGAGGCTACTGAATTTACTGATCTTGGCATAATCTGATCTTTTTTCGGAGGCAGTGACCACCATTGAGGCGATACTTTTTACTGCGTTCCAGTTAAACTGATAAAAACTACTAGAGGACCAACATTTCCTTTACCCTCTTGACATCGTCAGCGTCGACGATAGCGAAGTGGTCGAGATTTCTCTTGCGTTTCTTGGTCTTCTTGGTGAGGATGTGGCTGTGATAAGCGTGCTTCCTCTTGATTTTTCCTGTTCCGGTAAGCGTGAAGCGCTTTTTGGCACCGGAGACGGTCTTAAGCTTTGCCATTGTTTTAATAAATAAAAGTTAATATAAAGAGGTTTATTGTTTCTTCTTGACAGGAGCGATCATCATAGTCATCCTCTTCCCTTCCAGGGATGGCATATTCTCGGCCCTTCCGAACTCCTCGAGTTCTACCGCGAACCTCAGAAGCTGCTTCTCTCCCTGGTCCGCGAACATGATGGAACGACCGCGGAAGAAGATGGTAGCCTTGACTTTCGAACCTTCCTCAAGGAACTCCCTGGCGTGTTTGAGCTTGAACTGGAAGTCGTGCTCGTCGGTATTCGGACCGAAGCGGATTTCCTTGATGACTACCTTGGAGGCGTTCTGCTTCATCTCCTTGGCCTTCTTCCTCTGCTGGTACAGATACTTCTGGTAATCCAGTATCTTGCATACCGGAGGATCGGCTTTGGCGCTGATTTCTACTAAGTCAAGTTCCATCTCGTCGGCCATCTGCAGAGCCTTCGAGATAGGATAGATGCCAGGCTCGGCGATGTTGTCGCCGACAAGACGAACCTGAGGAGCGATTATCTCCTCGTTGATGTTCAGTTCATCGTCGGCCTTCTGTCTGACGAATGAACGCTGGCCACGGGCCCCGGATGCGGTTTTCGAGCCGGAATTCGGCTTGAATCCGGTGGATGGTCTGGAACCTCCGTAATGTGGTTTCGGCTTGTAAGGCATTCTTTTCTTAAACTTCTCCTGTTAAATTAAACAAAATCAAAGCGTGGACACAAACTATGCCAGTTCGGCGGCCGTCTGGGCCTTGAACCAGGCAATGAAGTCATCCACTTTCATAGTGCCGGCATCGGCACCCTCCTTTCTGACGGAAACCGTACCCTCTGAAACTTCCTTTTCGCCGACGATAGCCAGCACAGGAACTCTCAGCAACGAAATCTCCCGGATCCTCTTGCCGAGGGTTTCGTTTCTGTCATCAACGGAGGTGCGAATATCGGAATTATTCAGCAAACTGCAAACTTTTTTTGCAAAATCTGAATATTTCTCACTGATTGGCAGTACTTTAACCTGATCCGGACTGAGCCAGAGCGGAAGGTGTCCGCCGGTGTGCTCGAGGAGCACGGCTGTGAATCTCTCGATGGAGCCGAACGGTGCCCTGTGGATCATAACCGGACGCTTCTTGCTGCCGTCGGAGTCAGTATATTCGAGCTGGAACCTCTCAGGAAGGTTGTAGTCTACCTGGATGGTACCGAGCTGCCACTTCCTGCCGATCGCATCCTTGACCATAAAGTCGAGCTTAGGTCCGTAGAACGCTGCCTCGCCATATTCCACGACGGTGTTGAGGCCCTTCTCGGCCGCAGCCTCGATAATCGCGCTCTCAGCCTTCTCCCAATTCTCATCGCTGCCGATGTACTTGGTCTTGTTCTGAGGGTCGCGGAGGGATATCTGGGCTGTGTACTTGTCGAACTTGATGATCCTGAAAACGTACAGGATGAGGTCGATGACCTTCTCGAATTCACCCTTGAGCTGGTCCGGAGTGACGAACATATGGGCATCGTCCTGGGTGAACGAGCGTACCCTGGTGAGTCCGTGGAGCTCTCCGCTCTGCTCGTAACGGTACACGGTCCCGAACTCTGCAAGACGCAGTGGCAGATCCTTGTAGGAACGAGGGGATGAACGGAATATCTCGCAGTGATGAGGGCAGTTCATCGGCTTGAGCATATACTCTTCGCCTTCCTGCGGAGTATGGATAGGCTGGAACGAGTCCTTGCCGTACTTGGCATAGTGGCCGGAAGTGACGTACAGGTCCTTGCTTCCGATATGGGGGCTGACGACAGGAAGGTAGCCGTATTCGTTCTGCTTCTTCCTCAGGAACTTCTCGAGTTCGAAGCGCATCACGGATCCTCTCGGGAGCCAGAGAGGCAGGCCGAGGCCGACGCGGGATGAGAACATGAAGAGTTCCATCTCCTTGCCGAGCTTGCGGTGGTCGCGTTTCTTGGCCTCTTCGAGCACGACGAGATATTCATCGAGCATGCTCTTCTTCGGGAAGGTGATTCCGTAGATACGGGTAAGCTGTCCGCGGGTCTCGTCACCGCGCCAGTATGCTCCGGCAAGCGCCGTCAGTTTGACCGCCTTGATGACCTCGGTGCTGCGGAGATGAGGTCCGCGGCACAGGTCGGTGAAGTGGCCGTTGTTGTAATATGTGATGGTGCCGTCTTCGAGTTCGCTGATGAGCTCGCACTTGTACTGGTCACCTTTTTCTTCAAAATGCTTGAGAGCCTCTTCCTTGGATACGTCGATCCTGACGTAGGGCTGCTTCTCGCGAGCGAGTTCCAGCATCCTCTTCTCAATCTTCGGGAAGTCAGCATCCGTGAGCTGCCTGCCGCCGAGATCCACGTCGTAGTAGAAACCGTTCTCGATAGCAGGTCCGATGCCGAACTTGACTCCGGGATACATCTCTTCAAGGGCTTCCGCCATAAGATGTGATGACGAATGCCAGAAAACCCTCTTGGCTTCGTCGTCGTCCCACTTGAGCAGGACGATAGAGCAGTCTTCTTCGATCGGACGCATAAGGTCGCGGGTCTCTCCCTTGCCTATGGAAGTGTCGCCGGCTTTCTTTACTGCGATAGCCAGTACTTCCTCAGCGAGCCTCGGACTGATGCTCGCTGCAATCTCATAACCCGTTACGCCTTTCTCGAAGGCCCTGACGCTACCGTCAGGAAATGTGATGTCAATCATAAAACTAAAATAAATTGGTCTAACCAGTGATTTACAAACCAAGTACTTGAACTTGGCTAGCCATATTATTAGCCAAAAGACAAAGATACGAATTTATTTGCTATTTTTGCATAATAATATAGGTATAAGTACAATGGGTAAAGAGTTTTCATCCGCCGCTTCCTGGAACAAAGCGGCAGTCGCCGGGTTCGTCTTGGCGGCCGTCACCATAGCGATGGAACTCCTCAAGGGTTGGTCCGGAATGGCGGGTGGATTCTTGGGAGCATTCCTGAATTTGCTGGTCTCGATAGCCAAGATAGTCGTCTGCGTAATCCTGTTCCGGAACCTGATGCGAAGGTTCGCCTTCGGATTCAGCGGAGTGACTTACCCGAGGCTCCAGCACTATGGGTTGAAACTGGCTCTGTTTTCCTCCCTGCTCTGTGCTGCGTTCGCCCTGTACCAGGCCATCCAGGTAGATCCGGAAGAAATCCGGTCCGCCGTGGAAGCGAGTACTAGTCAGCTTGGTTCCGTACTGGATTCGAATACCGAGGCGGCGATCGAGCAGATGTTCCCGAAACTTCCGGCCATCACTTTCTTCTTTATGTTCGGATACTGCTTCCTTTGGGGATGGACCCTGTCCACTCTCTTCGCCAGGGGTTTCGCGCAGGTCAGCAACCCTTTCGACGACCCTTTCGGAGGTGACGATCAATCAATTGACAATCAATAATCTATATGGAATATTCAAAAGATCTTTCGATAATCGTTCCCCTCTTCAACGAGGAGGAATCGCTTCCTGAGCTGCTTGCCTGGATAAGGAGCGTGATGAACGCTCAGGGCTATTCTTACGAAGTGATATTCGTAGACGACGGAAGCACCGACGGGTCGTGGGACAAGATACTCTCGCTTGCTGAAGGTGACGAGCGGATCAAAGGCATATCCTTCCGCCGCAATTACGGCAAGTCCGCAGCCTTGTACCACGGATTCGCAAAGGCCGAGGGACGCGTGGTGGTAACTATGGATGCAGACCTTCAGGACTCTCCCGAGGAGATCCCTGAAATGTACCGCATGGTGGTGGAAGACGGATATGACGTTGTTTCCGGGTGGAAGCAGCACCGTCAGGACAACAAGGTGACCAAGAACCTTCCTTCCAAGCTCTACAACGCCACGGCCAGGAAGATCACCGGCATCAAGCTCCACGATATGAACTGCGGCCTCAAGGCCTACAGGAACGAAGTGGTGAAGAACATCGAGGTCTACGGCGAGATGCACCGGTACATCCCGTACCTGGCCAAGAACGCCGGATTCTCCAAGATAACCGAGAAGCCCGTCCATCACCAGAAACGCAAGTACGGCAAGAGCAAATTCGGGATCGAGCGTTTCGTCAACGGGTTCCTGGACCTGCTGAGCCTTTGGTTCCTGAGCACTTTCGGGAAGAAACCGATGCACTTCTTCGGTTTCTCCGGCCTGCTGATGTTCCTCATAGGATTCATAATGACAGTCTGGATCATAGTGGCCAAGCTGCTGCACCAGACCCGTGGCATCCGCTACAGGGCAGTCACCGACCAGCCTCTGTTCTACCTCGCCTTGGTAGCGATAATACTGGGAGTGATCCTGTTCCTGGCTGGATTCATCGGCGAGATGGTGTCCCGCAATTCCCAGGAAAGGAACAAATACAACGTGAAAGACCAGATACGATAGGTTATGGAAGACGGCAATTACATCTTGGGTGAACTGCTGGCGGAGACTTCCTATGCCAGGATCTACCGCGTGACCAAGGGGGACAGGGATTTCCTTCTCAAGACCCCGAAGGAAGGCAACGTCGTATTCCTGGATATGATAAAGAAGGAATACCAGCTTTCCCTCAAGCTGCAGCACCCTTTCCTGGCCAGCGTATACGAATATACCGAAAACTCTCCTGCAGGCCCCGGAATCGTGATGGAATATTCCGACTCCAGGACCCTCAGGGAATTCCTGTCCGAAAAGCCTTCACTCAAGCTTCGCCTGAAGATTCTGGACCAGTTGCTGGACGCTGTCTCCTACATCCACGGATGCGGGCTTGTCCACAATAACCTCGACCCGAAGGATATTCTTGTCACCAAGAATGGCAACAATGTGAAAATCATTGATTTCGGTCTTTCGGCAGAGGATGTGGGGACTCTGGTCAAAGGTGGAAGGCTCAGCCTGGACTACATTTCTCCGGAGCTGGAGGCGAATTCCAGGAAACTGGACAGAAGAAGCGACATCTACTCTCTCGGCAAGATCATAGACGATATGTTCGGAGGGAAGTACGGTAAGATAGTCGACAGATGCACCAGGAAGAAAGCCGGGAAACGTTTCGAGAACGTGGAACAGGTCAAGGCTGCTTTCGAGGGTAACCACACGCCGTGGAAGTTCTTGCGCGGCCTTCTGGTGGCTGCTCTGATCCTGACGCCTTCGTATTTCGCGATCAGGCAGAGAATAGATATGGGCAAGACGGACAAGAGGATCGACAGCCTGCGAACCGCTCTCTCCGAGAGTTATGCAAGACTGGACTCACTCAAGCTTCTTGCGGACAACGAGCTTCTGGTCAGGGATTCCATCAACGACTTGATCGACAGGAAACTGGACGACGGGGTCACAAGGGCCAGCTTCATAATCGACACTACCCGGGACTGGATGATCGCCCAACAAGCCATCTCAGACAACATCCAGCTCAAGGGTTGGGTAGATTCGATCTGCCGTTCCTACCCCGAGCCTCTCGCTGCAATGGTCAAGTACCATTATGAAGAGTCATACGCCGAGCACTGGGACAAGCTGAACAGGGTATATTCAGCGAAATGGGGAGACAGGCAGGAAGAGAAGCCTGACACATTACGATAGGACGTTTACCGTAGAATACGAGAGAGGGTGGCCATCAGGTCATCCTCTTTTTTGTCAGGGAGCCGGGAGACCGTCTTCGGCGGCATAGTGCCACCGGAATAGTTCCGTTCGCTTCGCTCACTCCATCCCTCCCGACGTCTCCTGCGTCATCGCTTCGCGATAACTTGTATCCGCCGGGACCCTCCCTCTGACGTGCCCGAGGGTGGGCACGCTTCCCGATGGCACTATGCCGCCGGCTACGACAACCCCAGAACATAATACAAACAAAAGAGGCTGACTCATTTCTGAATCAGCCTCTCGAAGAACGGCGGCGACCTACTCTCCCAACTGGTGGGTCAGT
>JAGDBQ010000048.1 GCA_017958985.1 Bacteroidales bacterium | reverse complement strand
CGAAGTGGGACATGGAGGTCGCTTTCGCGGCAAGGGACACGTGCGAACTGTCGATGGACATTTATTTCCCGAAAGAGTCGAATGGGATGCCCGGTCAAGCCGGGCATGACGGGGCCGGGCATGACGGGGCCGGGCATGACGGGGCCGGGCATGACGGGGCCGGGCAAGACGAGGTGAAGCATCCATGCCTGCTCTTCGTCTATGGCGGCGGATTCGTGCAGAACAACCAGCGGGAGAAGAGCGTCGTGGAATATTGCCGCAGGATGGCTGACGCAGGATTCGTCGCAGTGGCCACCGACTACCGCCTGGGACTCAAGGGAGTCAAGAGCAAGAACCTGCTCTCCATGGCCGGCAACCTGGAAGAAGCCATCAAGATGGCCACGGAAGACCTGTTCTCCGCCGTGGACTATCTCCGGACATATTCATCTGAGCTCGGTATCGACCCGGAGAAGATAATCCTGGCAGGCAGCAGCGCCGGAGCCATCACTGTCCTCCAGGCCGACTATGAACTTGGCAACCGCACCAGTCTCGCCGCTTCAATGCCTGAAGGATTCCGCTTCGCCGGAGTGATCTCGTTCTCAGGAGCCATCTTCTCCAGGAAAGGCAAATGCGAGTGGACAGTACAGCCACCCGCACCTACCTTGTTCCTGCACGGAACATCCGATGAACTAGTCACTTACAACAAGATCAAGTTCTTCAAGATGGGTTTCTTCGGAACCAATCCCCTGGTTGAAAGGTTCGAGAAATTCAACTATCCGTATATGTGTCTCCGCTTCGACAACCGCTTCCATGAAGTGGCTGCATTTATGAACACCTGCTTCGAACAGGAGCTTTGGTTCATCGAGAACTACGTATTCCAGAAGAAGAACTGGCAGATCGATGTCGCGGTGACAGATCCGGAGATGGACATAGCAAAGCCTTGGGCCTTCACCGCCAAGGACATTTACGGCAAGTAGCGTATCGCTACAAGTACGCCTAGCACGACCAGCGAGATCAGCCAGATTACGAATATCCAGAGGCCAGGGTGCCATTTCGGCTCCTTGAGGCCGAATGTCATCATCACCCCGCCATAGATCATCCCGAAGAACGGGAATGTAATAGCTATTGCCAAAGCTGTTACCGCAGGGGTATATGAAAGCAGATCCAGCGCCTTCGGGGATATGTCCGCGACTTGCTCGATGATCCTGTTTACCAGGAAGCTTCCGGAGAAGAAATCCTTGCCGACGAATATCGTACCCAAAGCCACTACGGCAGCTATTCCCACCATCAGGAGGACGATTCCGATACAGCTCTCGATAACCCGCCAGAATCGCGGCCATGCCGATGACGGAACGATCTCTTTCGCTGTATCCCCTATCTCCTGGGCGGAAGTGCGGATCCTGGCGCTGATGGCGTCCACGGTTCCCTTCTCTCCGCGCATTTCATCCCTCTGGCGCACCGTCCTGGCCTCCGGCATGCACATCCAGAGAATACCGTAGATCACAGGGAAAGTCAGTACCATCACATCGATGCCGGCAAAGTGATGATATCCCCTCGTACCCAGCAATCCTAGGATCGTGAATACCACGAATCCAAGCCTGAATACGGTCGGATCCATGCCGAAGAACGTGCCCAGGCCGCTGCACACTCCGGCAACCTTGCCGTTGGCCGGGTCGCGGTACAGCCTGCGCCTTACCTTCTCCTCTTCCTGCCGGACGTTCTCCCGCTGAGGCTCGGACTCCTGGTCCGGATCGTCCTGGGACTCTTCCTCTATCGCCTCCGGCTTCCCGAGGGTGGATATCACCGAATCCGCCATGGACAAGGTCACTACCCCGTTCCTGCCGCATTGCTCCAGCAGCAGTTCAGCCATTCGCTCCTCTATCCCTTCCATCACCTCCGCACCGCTCTCCTTCTTGGAATAGAAGGCCTCAAGCTGCTCAAGATAATCCTTTATCGCCGAAGAAGCATCATCCTCAAGCGAGAATACATATCCGCCTATGCTGAAATATTCGACTGGTTTCATATTATTCCTTTATTGTCTTGATGGTTTCCACTATTTCCTGCCAGGCCGAGTCCATCTCGCCGAGCTGTTCCCTGCCCTTATCCGTTATGCAGTAATACTTCCTGGGGGGTCCCTGGGTGGACTCCTCCCACCTGTAGGACAGCAGTCCCTGGTTCTTCTGGCGGATCAGCAGAGGGTACAAGGTCCCTTCCACCACTATCATGTTCGCCGACTTGAGTTCCTCGAGGATGGAGGACGCATAGGCCTCCTTCTTGTTCAGGATACTGAGTATGCAATACTCCAGCACTCCTTTGCGCATCTGCGAGCGCACGTTGTCTGCTCCGTTTTCCATGATTCAAAGGGATTATTTCTTGTAACTGCTGAACCTTGCCATATTCTCGGCCGTAGGATCCAGTCCCCTCATCTCGCACTTGTCAGCAGGGGTCTTTGCAAGAGGAACGACGATCCAGAGCACCAGATACACAATGAAGCCCGAACCCCAGAGAAGCAGGGCAAGAAGAAGTACGATCCTGACTATCGTGATGTCGATGTTCAGGAAAGCAGCCAGACCGGAGCATACACCGCCGATGGCCTTGTTGTCCGGGTCACGGAAAAGACGCTTCTTGCGGTCTCCTTTCTCTCCGGAATACGAGAAGTCAGGTCCGGATGTCTCCGTGCGCCTGTAATCACTCCCCATACCGGAAGTGGATGATCCTGCTGAACCGTAATAAGGCTCGGCGGAACCGTCCGGCATTCCGAGCTGGTTCACGACCCTGGTGACAAGCGGGAGATCCACCACACGATATGAAGCCCCGCCTATCCCCTGGTCGAAGAGTTCGGCGATACGGTTCTCCAGGTCAGACATCACTTCAGTCTCTGCGGACTCCGAGTCCTTGTTGAGACGTGCCTTGAAGTTGGAGAAATAAGTGACAAGCCTGCCATAGGCATCCTCATCGAAGGAGAAGCTCCTTCCACCGACACTAGCATTGATAACTTTTTTCATAGTATCCTTTGTTTTACAATTAATTTTCCATTGCAAAGATATATAATTTTTTGAATACCTTGCAAGACAAAGTACTAAAAATTTCAAAAATATTTGTTATTATTGTGTAAACATCTTGTGCAATGAAGCATCTCATCACTCTTCTGTCTGGTATTATATTACTGAGTATCAATTCTTTAGATGCAAAGTCATACAAATCTGGACGCCCTGCCCCACAGGACCGGCTTTTCAGTTCCGAGGCCGTGGAAAACACCATTATCAGGATGCAGAAGCAACTGAAGAACCCACGTCTCGCCTGGATGTTCACCAATTGTTACCCGAACACACTCGACACTACGGTCCATTTCGGCAAAGACGAAGACGGCGACTGGAGGACATTCGTCTACACCGGCGACATCCACGCAATGTGGCTCCGGGACTCCGGTGCACAGGTATGGCCATATGTGAAGCTGGCCGGCGAGGATGAGAACCTGAAGCATATGATCGCAGGTGTGGTCAACTGCCAGTTCTCCCTGATTGCCATCGACCCGTACGCCAACGCCTTCAACGACGGCCCGACCGGGAGCGAATGGGCATCCGACCGCACGGAGATGAACCCTTACGACCACGAGCGCAAGTGGGAGATCGATTCGCACTGCTACCCTATCCGGCTGGCTTGGCAGTACTGGAAGGTCACGGGTGACGACTCCGTATTCGGAGAGAAATGGCTGAAGGCGATCAAGGCCACTCTGAAGACATTCAAGGAGCAGCAGAGGAAGGACGGGCACGGACCTTACCGCTTCGCGAGGGTGACCGACAGGCAGTTCGACACGAAGTCCAACGACGGGATGGGCAATCCCGTCAAGCCCTGCGGGCTGATAGCCTCTTCATTCAGGCCTTCGGACGATGCCACGATGTTCGAGTTCCTGGTTCCGTCCAATTTCTTCGCCGTGACATCCCTCCGCAAGGCTGCCGAGATACTGAGCACGGTGAACCACGAAAAGAAACTCGCGAAGGAGTGCCTCGGCCTTGCGGAAGAAGTCGAAAAAGCCCTCTATGAATATGCCGTCGTGGACCATCCGCGATACGGGAAGATCTTCGCCTTCGAGGTAGACGGTTTCGGGAACAGACTGCTGATGGACGATGCAAACGTCCCCAGCCTGCTGGCTATGGCCTATCTTGGCGATATCGACATCGACAACGAGATCTACCAGAACACCCGCCGCTTCGTCTGGAGCGAAGACAATCCCTACTTCTTCAAAGGCAAGGCCGGAGAAGGGATCGGAGGACCGCACATCGGATACGATTACATCTGGCCGATGAGCATAATGATGAAAGCCTTCACATCCAAGGATGACAAGGAAATCAAATGGTGCATAGAGACCCTGATGAAGACTGACGCAGGTACTGGTTTCATACACGAGTCTTTCCATAAAGACGATGCCTCCAAGTTTACCAGAGCCTGGTTCGCCTGGCAGAACACTCTCTTCGGAGAATTGATACTCCATCTTGTCGACAACGGCAAGCTCGACCTCCTGAACTCCATCAAAGTCAAATGATGAACCGCTTACCCTTACTTCTGCTATGCTGCGCCGCCCTGCTGGCTCCATCCTGCGGCAGGCAAGACTGTCCGGCAACCCTGGACCCTGTCGATTACGTAAACCCCCTCACCGGCACGGCATCGACCTTCCAGCTTTCCTCCGGCAACACCTACCCGGCAATAGCATTGCCTTGGGGGATGAATTTCTGGACCCCTCAGACAGGACGGAACGGCCACGGCTGGATCTACACCTACACTGCGAACAAGATTCGAGGGTTGAAGCAGACACACCAGCCGAGTCCCTGGATAAACGACTACGGCGCCTTTTCCATAATGCCGGTAACCACCGGTCCTTTCTACGACGAAGAAGCCCGCCAGAGCTGGTTCTCACACAAAGCTGAGACTGCCAAACCTTATTATTACAAGGTATATCTGGCCGACCACGACGTCACCGCCGAGCTGGCCCCGACGGAAAGGGCAGCAGCATTCAGGCTGACATATCCCCAGAAAGACACCTCCTATCTGGTAGTCGACGCCTATGCAGGAGGAAGCGTGGAGGTATCCGTGGACAGGAATATGATAACAGGATTCTCGGATTCCAACCACGGAGGAGTGGCGGACGGATTCAGGAACTGGTTCGTCATAGTCTCGGACACCCCTTTCGAGACGGTGACCATAGACGGAAGCATCGCGATGGTCGGCTTCAGGACGGCCAGGGGGCAGAAGGTTAACCTCCGGGTCGCCTCTTCCTTCATAAGCAGGGAGCAGGCGGAAACGAACCTGGAAGAGCTCGGAGGAAAGAGCCTGGACGAAATCGCGGATTCGGGTAGGGCACGCTGGAATGAAGTCCTCGGCCGGATCAAAGCGGAAGACCCGGACATCGACAATCTGCGCACCTTCTATTCCTGCCTCTACAGGTCGCTGCTCTTCCCGCGTGACCTTTCCGAAACCGATGCTTCCGGAGTAAGGGTGCACCGCAGCCCCTTCGACGGAGAAGTCCACAAAGGCTACCTCTTCGCCGACACCGGCTTCTGGGATACCTTCAGAAGCCTCTTCCCCTTGCTGGACCTTGTGTATCCCGACCAGGAGGCCAAGATGCAGGAAGGACTGGTGAATACCTGGCTCGAGAGCGGCTTCCTGCCGGAGTGGGCCAGCCCGGGGCACAGAGCGTGTATGGTAGGCAACAACTCCGCCTCGGTAGTGGCTGGAGCCTACGTCAAAGGCCTGCGCGGATACGATGCTGAGGAACTATGGAAGGCGGTGATCAACGGAGCACATTCCGTACACCCCGATATCTCTTCTACCGGAAGGCTCGGCTGGGAATATTACGACTCCCTGGGGTACGTTCCCTGCGACGTGGGAATACGTGAGAGCGCGGCCAGGACCCTTGAATATGCCTACGACGACTGGTGCATATATTCATTCGGGAAAGCCCTCGGGAAGAGCGAGGAAGAACTCGCACCCTATGCCGAAGCTGCCCTCAACTACCGCAACCTCTTCGATCCGGAGTACAAGCTGATGGTCGGGAAGAAGCTGGACGGCAGTTTCGCTCGTCCGTTCAGTCCGCTTAAGTGGGGAGGTGACTTCACTGAAGGGAACAGCCTGCATTACACCTGGAGCGTATTCCACGACCCTGCCGGATTGATCGGCCTGATGGGAGGTGATGATGCCTTCGTCTCGATGCTCGACAGTATATTCAGTATCCCTCCCCTCTTCGACGACAGCTACTACGGCTTCCCTATCCACGAGATCCGGGAGATGCAAGTGATGGATATGGGCAATTACGCCCACGGGAACCAGCCGGCGCAGCATATGATATACTTCTACGACTGGGCAGGCCGGCCGTGGAAGGCACAGCAGCGTATCCGTGAGGTGATGGACAAGTTCTACAACGCCGACCCCGACGGTTACTGCGGCGACGAGGACAACGGCCAGACTTCTGCCTGGTACGTATTCTCCGCCCTCGGCTTCTACCCTGTCTGTCCCGCCTCCGATGAATATGCCATAGGAACCCCTCTGTTCAGGAAGGTGACCGTGTCGCTCCCGGACGGAAAGAAGATCGTACTGGAAGCGCCGGATAACTCGAAGGACAACTTCTATATCAACAACCTGAAACTGAATGGGAAAGCCTGGACCAGGAACTACTTCAAGCACTCGGACCTCATCCGCGGTGCCAGGATAGAATACAGGATGTCCCCGGCACCGGACACCACCAGGGGCACCGCCGACGGGGACAGGCCATATTCGTTTACTGCCGATCGGTAAATAGTATTGAAATATTATTTGCGGGTATAAAAATTTATACCTATCTTGGCATAAACAAACTTAAACTATGCCAACGATACTGTTTTTGTTCGGCTTACGGTTCTTCTTCTATTCTGAAGAACACCTTCCCATCCATATCCACGTCCAGATTGGTGACGGGAGAGCCAAGATAGATGTAATAACAGGGGAGATCCTGGATAACAAAGGAGTTAAGCCAAAAGACCTGAAGAGAGCTGTAGAGACGATACAGCTTTATCAGAATGAGATAATCAAAGCGTGGATAGAATACTTTGACGAATAACCGATGGAAAGTAATATGACGATAATTCAGGTTTGGTTCGATGACGGACGGATATATATCCGGACAGAATCCGGCAGTGTCCACAGCAGGCCATTGGAAGCATTTCCTGCCCTTCTCGAAGCAACTCCTGCCCAGAGAGCAAAATATGAGATCGGGTTCCTGGGAGATGATATCCATTGGGAAGACATTGACGAGGATATCCACGTCAGTAGTTTCCTGGAGACTGCCGAACCTGATGCTGAGAATAATATAGCGCGGATATTCAAACGTTTCCCGCAATTGAACGTCTCCGAGATGGCAAGGACGATCGGCATCGACAAGAGCCTGCTTTCCCGTTATATTTACGGAATAAAGAAGCCGTCCGCCCAAAGGGAGAAAACAATAATTGAAGCCATCCGATCCCTGGGGAAGGAGATGGCTTCAATATAATCGATCTTTCCAGGCCTTACAGTCCGATACTCTTGAAGAAATCGTTGCCCTTGTCATCCACCAGGATGAAGGCAGGGAAATCCTGGACGCGTATCTTCCAGACAGCCTCCATTCCGAGCTCAGGGAATTCGACGCACTCGATGGAACGGATACTGTCCTGCGAAAGGACGGCTGCAACTCCGCCTATGGTGCCCAGGTAGAAGCCACCGTGCTTCTTGCAGGCATCGGTCACCATCTGGGAGCGGTTGCCCTTGGCGATCATCACGAGCGAAGCACCGTTAGCCTGGAACTCATCCACATACGGATCCATACGGTTGGCCGTAGTAGGACCCATAGAGCCGCAAGGATATCCTTCCGGGGTCTTGGCCGGGCCAGCGTAGAGTACCGGGTGATCCTTGAAGTACTGCGGCAGGCCCTCTCCGGCATCCAGCCTTGCCTTAAGTTTGGCGTGGGCGATATCGCGGGCGACAATGATAGTTCCGTTAAGGCTGACACGGGTACTTACAGGATACTTTGTAAGTTCTGCACGTACGGCATCGATGCCCTTGTCCAGGTCGATCTCGATTCCCTTCGGGCCTTCACCGGCACGGCGATACTCTTCCGGAATGAGCTCTGACGGATTGGTGTCCATCTTCTCGATCCAAACGCCGTCTGCATTGATCTTCGACTTGATATTACGGTCGGCAGAGCAACTTACGCCCATACCGATAGGACAGCTGGCTCCGTGGCGCGGGAGACGGATTACGCGGATGTCGTGGGCAAGGTACTTACCTCCGAACTGGGCGCCGAGTCCGATCTTGGCCGCCTCCTTGAGGAGCTTCCCTTCGAGGTCGATGTCGCGGAACGCGCGGCCGGTTTCATCACCGGTAGTGGGTAAGTTGTCGTAATACTTGATACTGGCGAGCTTCACGGTAAGGAGGTTCTTCTCCGCGGAAGTGCCGCCGATTACGAATGCGATATGGTATGGAGGGCAGGCCGCTGTCCCCAGGCTCTTCATCTTCTCGATAAGGAACGGAAGAAGGGTACCTTCGTTTTGAATCGTGGCCTTGGTCATCGGGTAGAAATAGGTCTTGTTGGCGCTGCCGCCTCCCTTGGCGACCATCACGAAGCGATATTCGTTACCCTGGGTAGCCTCTATATCGATCTGGGCAGGAAGGTTGCACTTGGTGTTGACCTCGTTGTACATATCCAGCGGAGCATTCTGGCTGTAGCGGAGGTTCTCCTGTGTAAAGGTATTGAACACACCGCGGCTCAAGGCCTCTTCATCTTCGAAACCGGTCCATATCCCCTGACCCTTTTCGCCGTGTATGATGGCCGTACCGGTGTCCTGGCAGAAAGGCAGCACACCCTTTACGGAAGTTTCAGCATTGCGAAGGAATTGCAGGGCAACGTATTTATCGTTCTCGGAGGCCTCCGGGTCCTGGAGTATCTTTGCTACCTGCTCGTTGTGGGAGCGGCGCAGCATAAACTCGCAATCGTGGAAGGACTGCTGAGCTACGAGCGTGAGAGCCTCAGGGGATACCTCCAGGATAGTTTTCCCACCGCAGCCGCAATGGCCCCCGAATTTGGATTCCTTAACAAGCTTTTCCGATCCGGGAATCTTGTAATACTCTGTAGTGTCTTCTCCGAGCTGGAACATCGGAGCATACTTGAACTCTGCCATAAAAATCTATTAAATAGTTAACAATCAATTATCTTCATTAATCAGTCAAGGTCCTCGACAGGCTCTGCGGTTCCGGAGCCTCCCTGCATCAGGAAGCGTTTCATGAACTCGTTCAGGTCGCCGTCCAGGACACCCTGGGTGTCGGCGGTCTTGAGTCCGGTACGCAGGTCGGCCACCATCTTGTACGGGTGAAGTACATATGAACGGATCTGGGAGCCCCATTCTATCCTCTTCTTCTGCCCTTCGAGCCGGTCCCTCTCCTCCTGCCTTTTCTTCATCGCGATGTCGTAGAGACGGGATTTTAGGAGCAGCAATGCCTTGGCACGGTTCTTCGGCTGGTCCCGGGTCTCGGTATTCTCGATGAGGATTTCCTCCTCCTTGCCGGTATCAGGATCCTGGTACAGGTAACGCAGCCTCACGCCGGATTCCACCTTGTTGACGTTCTGACCTCCGTGGCCTCCCGCACGGAAAGTATCCCAGGAAAGTCTCGACGGATCGACGTTCACCTCAATCGTATCATCCACAAGGGGATAAACGAATACGGAAGAGAAGGTGGTCTGGCGCTTGCCCTGGGCGTTGAAAGGAGATATCCTCACGAGACGGTGCACACCGTTCTCAGCCTTGAGGTAGCCGTAGGCATAATCGCCTTCGAACTCGATCGTGACGGACTTTATTCCGGCCTCGTCTCCTTCCTGCTGGTCGGTGATGGTGGTCTTGTAACCATTACGTTCACCCCAGCGCAGATACATCCTCATCAGCATCGCGCTCCAGTCGTTGGCTTCCGTGCCGCCGGCTCCCGAGTTGATGGTCAGGATGGCCCCGAGGCTGTCTCCTTCCCCTCCGAGCATATTGCGCATCTCCAGGGACTCGATGTCTTCGAGCGCACTGGCATATCCGGCCTCCAGTTCCCTGGTTTCGTCGGTGCTCGATGTCTCGTCAGTCTGTCCGCCAAGGCTTTCCTTGGCGAAATCATACAGTACGTCAAGGTCTTCCGTTTCCGAGAAGGCCTTGTCAAAGCCTGATACCCAGGATTTTATTCCGTTGAGATTCTTCAAGAAGGCCTCCGCGGCCTTGGGATCGTTCCAGAAATCCGGAGCTTCCGTCTTCTTCTGCAGTGCAGCTACCTGTTCCCGTTTGCCGGGGATGTCAAAGACACCTCCCCAGCGTCTCCAGACGCTGATGCAGAGCTTCGATCTGATCTTTTGAAATCATTTGCTCTCCATATTAAAAGTGAGTGACAAATATACGGAAAATCACCGAAGCTTCGGCAATTCCCGCGTGCCTATCAGCATACCTGCCGGCATACCGTGCTCAAGGCGTCTCGTCTCAAGCATCGGTGCAGGTATATCCGCGGACCTGGTGCCAGCAGGGAATACCTTCCCCGCAGCGATCAGGGCAGCCTTCAGCATAGTCTCGTTCTCATCGCCCAGCTGGTAGCCGTCGAGAGGATTGTCGGAGCACTGTATGTCCACCGCTATGCCGGGAGTACCGCCTACGTGTGTCGGGTCGGCAGGATTGGACCGGTTGTGGCCGTTCTTGTCGGCAAAGGTACTGACCATCACGTACATTCCCCAGTCCTTGATGAGGGAGAAATCGTATTTTTTGCTGTCATACAGGTCGCCCGGTCCCAGCATATATCCGGCACAGTATTTTCCGTAGGTCCGTTCTCCGACAAGGGTCATATCCATATACGGTCCGAGTCCCACTATCACACCCTCGGAAGCCGAAGCGGTACTCCCGGTGGTGATGAAATACACCTTCGAGACGGAAGGATTGGCATCCGAAACGTCGGCATTGTAACTGGTTCCGTTGTAATTGGTGGAGAAGGACGTCGCAAAATAGGTCTTGGTGTCCACACCCTGGCTTTCCCACGCCTGCGTCAGCCAGGAATTGTACAACTCTGTCTGGAAAACGCTGTTGGAAGAGACGGCCGAAGGCGGCGCTATCATCGACGCCAGGGCGCATTCCGTAAACGCATATCCGCCTCCGTTGTACCGGAAATCCATTATGAGTTCATCGATTCCCTGTGCCTTGAAGTCCTTGAACAAGGCAGGCAGAGCTTCCACGGACTTGAGGTCGAAGGAGTTGTACATCAGGTAACCTACCTTCTTCCCGCCCAGGTCGAAGACCTTGTTCACGAGTATCGGGTCCTCGTACATCTGTACGGCAGTCAGGCTGACGGTGTTGCCCGAGTTCGAGATGGATCCCCCTTCATAGACTCCGAGTCCCAGCGTGATGGATGTGGAGTTGAATACGTCGTTGTAATTGTCGGCGGTGATGACCTTCCCGTTGATGGTTACGAATATGTCTCCCCTCTTGAGGCCGGCTTTCTCGGCCGGGCTGTCCTTGCAGACATAGTCCACGATCAGGAAGTACTCCCCGGTACGCTTCCCGCTTGCATCCACGAACACTCCGCCGGAAAGGTCGTAGCCATACGAGACCCCCAGTCCCTGAACTGAATTGGTGAACGATTCCAGGTCGTCGGTAAGGATGGTCCAGCGGTCCACGTATCCCGTCTTGTTGACCACATTGCTCTTGTACCGGATCTCCTTGACCACCTCGGCAGGACTGCAGCAAGTGTCGGGATCCAGGCGACCCAGGCTCGTCGATACTTCCTCGCTCCACAGATAATATGAACTCAACATATCGATGGCGAACTGGTCTGCCTTCGAGATAGTCGCTGTAGGTTTCGGCCGGTCGGGCATCTTGGGATTCCTGTCACCGCAGGATGCCAGGGCGGCAAGGGCGCAAAGCAACGCCGGTATGATAATCCTTGATGTTTTCATAGGCTTCAAATTTAAACAATTATTCGGGAAAATGAATATATTTGTATTCCGTAAACCACTTCCGGCAAATGATAGGTATTTTCGATTCCGGTTCCGGCGGCCTGTCCGTGCTGAAGGAGATCCTGAAGCTCCTTCCAAGGGAGGAATATGTCTATTTTGCGGACACCGCATATTGCCCCTACGGCGGTAAAAGTCCCGAAGCCATCCGGCAGAGGAGTATGGAAATAGCTGATTTCCTGCTGGGTAAGGGTGCAGACATAATAGTCGTCGCCTGCAATACCGCCACAGCCGCTGCCATATCCGCCCTCAGGGAACGATACCCGGTCAAGTTCATCGGGATGGAGCCTGCCGTCAAGCCGGCCGCCCTGAGTTCCAAGACAGGAGTCATCGGCGTCCTGGCGACCGAAGGTACCTTGAAAGGCTCGAAATACCTGACCACAAAGGGATTGTACGAGGACAACGTAAAGATAACGGAGCGTGTCGGAGTGGGATTCGTAGAGCTCGTGGAAAGGGGGATCCTGGACGGACCGGAAGCCGAAGCCACCGTACGGAAAAGCCTCCAACCTCTGCTGGATGCCGGATCCGACAGGATCGTGCTCGGATGCACCCATTATCCTTTCCTGGCCGGAGTCATCCAGAGGATAGCCGGCCCGGGAGTCAAGGTCATAGATCCGGCTCCCCACGTCGCACGTCATCTTTACGAAGTGATGGAGAGCGAAGGGCTGATCAGGAAGTCATCACGACGCAGGAAACCTGCTGTCGAGCTCGTCGCTTCCGGCGACGATTCTTCGGCCAGAAGGATCCTGAAGATGGTCCTCGATGAGTTGAAATGATGTTATAACCGATAATATGAACTATTCCTATTGCTCGGACAAGTACCAGTACACTATGGGAAAGTCCTTCTTCGAGACCGGCAGGAAAGATGTGATCGCGGTCTTCAATATGTTCTACCGTGTAGCCCCTGAGAACAACAACTGGGCGGTCTGCTCCGGAACCCAGGAAGTAATCGAGTGCATCCTCAACCTCGGAAATGAGGAACCGGATTTCTTCTCCAAGTTCCTCCCGGGGGATGAATATTCAGAATTCAGGGACTATCTCGCTACGATGAGGTTCACCGGCAATGTATATGCAATGCGCGAAGGCGAGATCGTATTCCCCAATCAGCCTATCATCACGGTGGAAGCGCCACTGATCGAGGCACAGGTGCTCGAGACCCCTATGCTCTGCATAATGAACCACCAGATGGCAGTTGCCACCAAGGCTTCGAGGGTCTGCAGGGCCACCAACCATCCGGTCAGTGAATTCGGTTCCAGGCGCGCACACGGCCCGTGGGCGGCCACCTACGGAGCCAAGGCTGCCATCATTGCAGGCTGCGCAAGCAGTTCCAATGTCCTCAACGGAGTGAAGAACGATGTACCGTCCACGGGTACGATGGCCCACAGCTTCGTAACCTCATACGGCAGTTCCGTGGAAGGTGAGCATAAGGCCTTCGTAGACTACATCAAGACCCATATGGGGGAGAATCTGATCCTCCTGATCGACACATACGACACCCTCAAGTGCGGTGTCCTCAACGCGATCCGCTCCTTCAACGAATGCGGCATCGACGATTCCTATCCGTACGGCTACGGAATCCGGCTGGACAGCGGTGACCTTGCCTACCTCTCCCAGAAAGTGCGCGAGATCCTCGACGCCCACGGCCTGAAGAACTGCAAGATATTCGCTACCAACTCTCTGGACGAGTATCTGATCTCCGACCTGGAGCGGCAGGGTGCCCGCATCGACTCATACGGTGTAGGAGACGCTATCGCCACCAGCAAGGCCGCCCCTTGCTTCGGCAATGTCTACAAGCTGGTCCAGATAGGCGGAGAACCTGTATTGAAGAGGTCTGAGGACACTATCAAACTCATCAATCCGGGCCTGCAGCTCACTTACAGGATCATCCGGAACGAGCCAGGGTACGACCACACATACGAGGCCGACGTAACCTGCCTCAGGGGAGATTCCATCGCAAGGAAGATAGAAGCCGGAGAGGAATTCACCATCTTTGACGAAGCAGACCGCTTCAAGCACAAGACCTTCAAGGCCGGGTCATATACCTGGAGAACCCTCCAGTTTCCGGTCGTACAGGACGGCAAGGATGTATCGGAGGAGCATACCCTCCTGGAGAAGAAGGCCTTCTTCAACGATACCCTGTCCCACTTCAGCCCATCGGAGCGCCGTCTTATCAACCCGCACTACTACAAGGTGGACATATCCGACGACCTGTACAAGACCAAGATCGGCATCCTGTCCAGACTGAACGAAGAGATAGCTGCTTTCAATATCGACTAAACACAGGTCCGGATCCAACACATCAACTGGCCGGCCACAGATTCTATACAGATGGAGAGTTATCTTGCGAAGATAACTCTCCTTTTGCGTCCCGCACGATGCCAGGACGCCTCCGAAGCCAATAAACATCAAGCCTGGTTGATAAAACTGTGAATACGACATTGGCATTCTCAAAACAAGAGATGGCCATTGTTATGGAAATAACTGATAATCAACCTGATACCGAATCAATATGCGAAAAAAGGCTTGAATAATATCCGTAGTTTTCGTAACGCTTATTATCAATCTGCTTATTTACAATAGTTTGCAATTAAAGGGCATCTTTCGGATTGAAAAACTGTTTTTCTAGAGTATTATTTCCGAACTTTGAGGTATTGATTGACTTAAACATCATAACTATGAAACATTTCAATGACGCTGAAGACTTTCAGGCAAAAGGCTGGGCAAGAACCTCCGTGAATGATTGCTCGCATATCTATTCAGACGGGACCAATGTCTCCGGTCTGTTCCTTGAAAAAGAAGACAAATTCAGGATTATGGATATGTTGGCTGTCACCGCATTGGAGACAGACGTCAAGGTATTGGTTGCCGAGGTGATGACAACACACTTTCATGCGATTGTCTCAGGCAAAGACTGTGACCGTGAACGGTTCAAGAATTCCACAAAAAGAAAACTCGAGAACTGGATTTCCAGGAAAGGACTGAGGAAGTGTGTGGAAAGAGGTCTAAAGTTGAGTAATGATCCTATCCTGGACGAAGATGAATTGAAAGCGAAGATAATGTATGTTTACCGTAACTCCTTATGCGCGGGAATCATGCTTGTTCCCTGGAGGTACGAGGGTGGACCTGGAGACATCTATTTCGTTGACCACGAAGAAGAAAGCAGGAAAGGACAGCCCGTGAGTGAACTTACTGTCAATAAACGTAGGAATTACTTCCACACTCTGAAAGAACTTCCTGATAGTTGGAGATTCGATGAGAAAGAGAAACGGCTTCTCCCTCATAGCTATATGGACTGGCAAAGGGTAGAGAGACTGTTCAGGACTTTGAGAGCGTTCACAGCGTTCCTCGCCCAAAGGAAAGACCTTGAGGTAAAGTTCGATCTGGAGTGCGTGGAAGGTTTCATTGAGAAAGCCAGCGAAAAGGATCTTCGGAAAGAAACACGTCTCCTTTGCAGACAACTATTCGGCTTTGACAAGATCTCCCAAGCCAGCCTTGAGCAAAAGACCATTCTGGCTAAAAGGCTATGGACGGCAAGGCGGACATATTCCTGTTCGGTAATGAGCAGGATATGTCTCCTGCCGAAGGAATATCTCCACGGGCTGTTTGGAATCAAATAATCGGACTTTCGAAAACGGGACAGGATACGGGTCCCTTATTTGGAAACGGTTTTGACTCAACGTCATCTCCCGGTTTGAAATTCGGGCAGGCTGTAAAGACCTCAAGGCCAAAACCGGCTGAACGAGGGTGGCGTAATATCGACTAGAAAAGGCGGACGATCCGGCCGAGCCAGTGGGCGTCGATCTTGTCGAAGGTGGCGAGGGAATCGCTGTCTATGTCAAGCACGCCGACGACCGAACCGTCCCTGAACAGAGGGACGACTATTTCGGATTTCGACTCTGACGAACAGGCTATGTGGCCCGGAAACTCCTCGACATCGGGGACTACCACCGTCCTGCGTTCCTTCCAGGCAGTGCCGCACACACCTTTGCCGTAACCGATCCTGGTACAGGCTATGGGGCCCTGGAAAGGTCCCAGGACCAGTTCTCCTTCCTTCACCAGATAGAATCCTACCCAGAAGAATCCCATCCTCTCCTTTATCAGGGCAGAGGCATTCGCCATCCTGGCGATGGTGTCCGTCTCATCGCCCAGAAGGTTCTTCAGGTCCCTGGCCAGGGCCGTATACCTGAATATCGTCAGCGGGAGGTGGCAGTAGCCCCCGGAATTCTTGGAGAGGTAATCCTGATGGCGTTCATCGGCCGCGAAGAAACACTCCAGCGGACAGACTTCGACCGCAAGCGGTCCGCCCTGGGCAAGGCATACTTCCTGGATTACGGGAAGGTCTTCCGGGCTGGAATAGTAGATTCCTGTCCTGTAACGGGTTCCCTCATCCTCTCCCTGCTTGTTTACACTGTACGGATCGATGGCGCAGAAGAAGTCTTCAAGTAGATCCTTCAAAGGAAGCCTGGACGGATCATAGACCACCTTGACCGTCTCCGCGTGACCTGTGGTGTCGGTATAGACCTGCTCGTAGGTTGGAGAACCGACCTTTCCGTTGGCGAAACCGACTTCCGTGGACTCCACTCCTTCTATTCCCTTGAGATAATGCTCCAGTCCCCAGAAGCATCCTCCTGCCAGATGTATCTGTTTCATTCTGCTTCCTCCTCTATTGATTCACGTACCGAGCGCAGGTACTCCCTGCACTGTTTTAACAGGACCTTGGAGCGGCTGACAAGGGCTCCGATGTCATCGAGACTGGTCTGGGGATCTTCGATCCTGGCCGCGATCCCATCCAGTTCGGCGACAGCTTTCGTGTAATCGAATTTTTCTTCTGACATATCTATCGGTTTTATTCATTATCACCCATCAGAGCCCCTTCCGGCGGTGGAAGGGTCTCTTCTACGCGGCACTTCAGGCGACCGTCGAGGAAGAGCATCTGTACCACATCCCCGGGCTTGCTCCCGGCAGCTCCCTTCAGCTTCACTCCCCTGCCGTCCAGAGGAAGGACGAAACCCCTCCTGAGGATATTCGCAGGATTCGTCACCCTGATCTTCTCCTCCACCAGGGCGAGGTGGGATTCGGCCTTGTCCACCAGCCTCAGGGATCCCAGCCTTACCGTATCCCGGATGCGGTCCAGGCGGTTGGACAGGGAAGAAAGCCGGTTGTTGAAGGATATCCTCAGGCGTGACTCATATGCAGACAACCGTTCGTCTTCGCTTATATAGCAGTCCAGGAAAAGGTCGGCCAGGGCGGTCGGAGTCTTCACGAAGGTATTGGCGACCATATCCGCCACGTGGTAATCCTTATCGTGCCCGATAGCAGTGAACACGGGGAGCGGGCAACGGGCGATCCTGGCCGCCAGGGAATAATCGTCGAAGCACGCAAGGTCCAGCTCCGAACCGCCCCCGCGGAGGATCAGCACTGCGTCGTACCGCACAGGACCGGTCAGTATCCCTTCAAGGGCTCCGATGATGGAGGCCGGCGCCCCTTCCCCCTGCATCACGGCCTCGAACAGCTTGACATTGAATACGAAGCCGTATTCATTCTCAGTCAGGTGCTTCCTGAAATCGCCCCAGCCCGCAGCCCCGGGAGCTGAAATCACCGCCAGGGAATATGGAAGCAGAGGCAGCCGGAGGCGTTTCTGCAAGTCCATCAGTCCTTCCCGGGTAAGGCGGTCGATGGTCTCCTGCTTTTTCCGTTCCCCCGCCCCAAGAGTGAAATCGGGGTCGATCTCGTCTATGTCCAGCGAGAGTCCGAAGACCGGATGGAAGTTCACCCTGACCCTCGCCAGGATTTCCATCCCAACATCGAGGGACGAATGGGTGACGCTCCGGAAATACTGTTCTATATAGTTCCACCTGGAAGCCCAGATGGTAGCCCTGACCTTGGCCACGACGCCATCCGGACCGCTTTCGGAGAGGTCCAGGTAGCAGTGGCCGTTCTGCTTGCGGTTCAAGCTGCTTATCTCTGCCCTGACCCAGATCCTGTCAGGGAAAAAGCCTTCGAGGAAGGCCTTCATCGAGTCCAGCAGACCGGACAGGGAGATGTATTCCTTTTCCATCACTAATCTCTTTCTTTCCTTACAAATTTAATAAAAATAGACTATCTTTGCATTATGACGATCGACGAAGCACAATTTGCCGGCAGCTGTACCCGAGTATCCCAGAAGCCCTCGCGCAAACTGCCCGAGTTCGCTTTCATCGGTCGCTCAAACGTAGGCAAGTCGTCCCTGATCAATATGCTCTGCGGGAACAGGAAACTGGCCAAGACATCCCAGACTCCCGGCAAGACCAAACTCATCAACCATTTCCTCATCAACGACAGCTGGTACCTGGTGGACCTCCCCGGATACGGTTTCGCCAAGATATCCAAGCAGGGACGCGAGGAACTCCGCAAGATGATCAACGACTACATCGCCAACTCGGAAGAGATGGTGCTGCTTTTCGTGCTCGTCGACTGCAGGTATGACATCACCAAGATCGACCGCGACTTCCTCGCCGGCCTGGGAGTGAACGGAATCCCCTTCGCCATCATATTCACGAAATGCGACAAGCTCGGGCCCAATGCGCTGAAAGCCCAGATCGAAAGGGACAGGGAGATCCTTTCGGAACAGTGGGAGGAGCTGCCTCCAATGTTCACCTCCAGCGCTGAAACCGGCGCCGGGAAGGATGAGATACTTGAATATATCCGGAAATATATATAACTGCATTGATTATGTACATTGAACACAGAATGGAATTGTTTGCGTGCAGAGCCTCCCAGGACTTTGCGTGCAAGGTCGTTGCCGAGTTGAACAAGATCGGAGCCCCGAACGGCGAAAAATACCATCTTGGCGCATCTGAAGTAACTCAGTTCAGCGACGGAGAATTCGTACCCTCCTTCACCGACAGCGTGAGAGGTGCTACCGTATTTATCCTGCAATCCACCTTCCCTCCTACCGAGAACCTGATGGAACTCCTGCTTACCATCGATGCCGCCAAGAGGGCATCCGCCGACAAGGTGATCGCCGTAATGCCATACTTCGGCTGGGCAAGGCAGGACCGCAAGGACAAACCAAGGGTGTCGATAGGTGCAAAGCTCGTCGCCAATCTCCTCACAGCCGCCGGAGTTGACAGGATTATGACTTGCGACCTGCACGCCGACCAGATCCAGGGCTTCTTCGACCTGCCGGTGGACCACATCTACGCAAGCAAAGTATTCATTCCATATCTCAGATCCCTGAATATCGAGAACCTCGCCATCGCAGCTCCTGATATGGGAGGAGCAAAGAGGGCGAACGCATACGCGAAGGAGCTCGCCTGCCCGGTCATCATCTGCCACAAGTCCCGTGAGAGGGCTAACGTAGTGGCATCGATCACCGCGATCGGTGAAGTCGAAGGAAAGAACATCGTGATAGTGGACGACCTCATCGACACAGCCGGTACTCTCGTAAAGGCAGCCGACATCCTGATGGACAAGGGCGCCGCAAGCGTTATGGCCTGCGCGACCCACGCCGTCCTTTCCGGTCCTGCATACGACAGGATCAACGCTTCCAAGCTCAAGGCGGTGTTCGTGACCGACACGATTCCGCTCCGCAAGGATGCAGACACCAGCAAGATCAAGGTAGTCTCTATGACGGAGACCTTCGCTTCCATCATACGCAAGGTCTACAACTACGAGCCTATCAGCACCGAATTCATTTTCTAGCACCAAGCCGTGAAAACCCTCCTGGCAGCCATACTGATCCTGGCCGTCGCCATCGCCCTGATGTGCGTCGGCATCATATTCAAGGGAAAGTTCCCGGAGACGGAGATAAGCCGGAACGAGAATATGAAAAAGCTCGGGATCAAGTGTATGAATGAACAGGAACAGGAGGAAACCAAGTCCTGCCCCGGAACATACAGCGATGCCTGTGCCGGTTGCGGGTTATACAAGAACAAGGAACAATGAGTCTAGTAGCTATAGTCGGAAGGCCGAACGTCGGCAAATCCACTCTGTTCAACAGGCTCGTCGGGATGCGCAAAGCCATCGTGGACGAGACCGCAGGAGTGACAAGGGACCGCCACTACGGGAAATGCGAGTGGTGCGGCAAAGAGTTTTCGGTGGTCGACACCGGAGGATGGACAACCAATTCGGACGACGTATTCGAAGAGGCTATCCGTAAACAGGTCGTCATAGCCATCGACGAGGCCGACCTCGTATTGTTCCTGGTCGAGGCTGCCGCCGGCATCACCGACTACGATGCCGAGATCGCGGACATCCTGCGCAGGAGCGGGAAGCCCGTGGTCCTGTGCGTCAACAAGGTGGACTCGGGCGAGAAGATGTTCGACGCCTACCAGTTCTACGGACTTGGACTCGGAGAGATATGGAGCATTTCGGCCGCCAACGGCAGTGGCACTGGAGACCTCCTTGACGAGATCATCAGGCTCCTTCCGGAAGACACCGCTCCCGAGGAGGACGAACACGCCGACATGCCTCATATCGCCATCGTGGGAAAGCCTAACGTGGGCAAGTCTTCCCTGACCAACGCACTTCTCGGAGAAGAAAGGAATATAGTAACACCTGTCGCGGGGACTACCAGGGACTCGATATCGACATATTACAACAAGTTCGGCCACGAGTTCGTGCTGGTGGACACCGCCGGGATGAGGAAGAAGGCCAAGGTCAGCGAGGACCTCGAATTCTATTCCGTGATGCGCTCCATCAAGGCCATCGAAAGAGCCGATGTATGCCTGCTTATGATAGACGCGAATTCCGGGATGGAGGCCCAGGATATGAGCATATTCAACCTCATCGTCCGGAACCGCAAAGGCTGCGTGCTGGTGGTCAACAAGTGGGACCTTTTCGAGAAGGACAGCAACACGCTGAAGGAATACGAGCGTACCCTCCGGAAACGCATCGCGCCTTTTGACGATATCCCGATCATATTCACCTGCGTCCCTAAGAAGCAGAGAATAATGGACGTCCTGGATGCTGCGGCGCACGTGTATGAGAATTATTCAAGGAAGATACCTACGGCGAGGCTGAACGAGGCCCTGCTGCCGGAAATAGAGAACTACCCTCCTCCTGCCTGGAAGGGGAAATACGTAAAGATCAAGTATATAACACAGCTGCCTACACGTTTCCCGGCATTTGCTTTCTTCTGCAATCTTCCCCAGTACGTAAAAGATCCGTACAAGAGGTTCCTCGAGAACAAGCTGAGGGAACATTTCGACCTGCAGGGCTGCCCTGTGCAGGTGTTTATGAGGGCTAAATGATACTGAAGGCCTTCATCATAGGCATCTGCGCTTCGATGCCGCTCGGACCGGTGGCTATCCTGGTCTTGCAGAAGTCCCTGGGATACGGCCGGAAAGTCGGTTTCGTGACGGGACTGGGAGCTACGACGGTGGACACCACATACTCGATCCTTGCGATATTCGCGCTTGCGGTGGCCAAGGGTTTCATCGAGACCTACGAGTATCCATTGTTCCTCATCGGTGGCATCATCATTGCGGCAATGGGGTTCTCGATGGCTTTCAGGGATCCTTTCCGGAAATTGAAACCGGAGAGGGCCGACAGGAACGGATCCGCTACGGATTACATCCAGGCCGTAGGACTGGCCCTTTCCAACCCGGGAGCGATCCTGGTGATGTTCGCACTCTTCGCCTTCTTCGGCCTGGAGGTGGACTGCAAGGACTTCAGGATGTTCCCAGTGGTCCTCGCAGTGGCAGGCGGATCGGTCACCTACTGGTTCTGCTTCTCCTACCTGTTCGGAAGGATCGGGAAGGCGATAGACCTGAGGAGCGTGATGTGGCTGAGCAGGGTGGCGGGCATAGTGGTTATGATTATTGGGATAGCCCTGTTTGGGCAAGGAGCTTTCCAGCTCATTTTCAGATAAGTATATGAAAGAAAAGGAAAACAGCAAGACAGGTTTCTTCGGGAACTGGATCGTCAGGAACATAGCGTGGGCGATAGCATTCTTCGTAGCCCTTCTCCTGTTCGCAAAGATAGGATTGAACGTGATCACCCACCACGGGCAGATGATCGAAGTTCCGGACCTGACGAACCTGACCTACGAGCAGGCTCGCAAGGAAGCCGGCAGGAAAGGCTTGAAAGTCGAGATCGTTGACTCCATATTCGTAAGGAGGATGGCCAAGGGGGCCGTTTACAGCCAGAATCCGAAGGCTGGGGCCCAGGTCAAGAAAGGCCGCTGCATAATGTTGACGACCAACGCTTTCAACACCAAGAAAGTCAGTATGCCCAACCTTATCGGCTATTCGATGCGCCAGGCTATGTCCGAGCTGAATTCCAGGGGACTTGCCCTGGGAAGGCTCATATACGTCGATGACATCGCCACCAACAACGTACTCCGCCAGTTCTACCACAACAGGCAGATCAAGCCTGGAAGGCAGATCGAATCCGGGTCTGCGATCGACCTGGAAGTCGGCCTGAACTCCGACGACAAGGAGACATACGTCCCTAATGTCAAGGATATGAAGTATCTCCGTGCGGTCGATGCCATACACGAGAGTTCCCTCAACGTGAGCAAGGCCGTATTCGACAAGTCCGTGAAGAATTACGCCGATTCCCTGAACGCAGTAGTGTACAAGCAGAGTCCGGCTCCTTCAAAGAACCCTATCGGTATGGGTTCAAGCGTGACTATCTACCTTTCACTCGACGTACGGAACTAAGGTGGACGAAGACAAACTGTACAACGGTCCTGAAGAGACACTGGAAGACGAAGAGCAGGGGATGTTCGAGCATTTCCGGCTCAATGTGGATGTAGGACAAGCTCCCGTGAGGATAGACAAATATATGTCCTCACACCTGGAAGAGACCTCCCGCCACAGGGTCCAGTGTGCGATCAAGCAGGGCTACGTATTCCTGAACGACAAGCCTGCAAAGGCCAATATGATCGTCCGGCCGAAGGATGTCATACGCTTCGTAATGCCTTACAGGCGCCGCGGACTCGAAATCCTGCCTCAGGACATTCCCCTCGACATAGTCTACGAGGACGACGACCTGCTGGTGGTCAACAAGCCCGCCGGAATGGTGGTGCATCCGGGTCACGGCCATTTCAAAGGGACCTTGGTCAATGCCCTGGCCTTCCATCTGGGAATATCCCAGGGTCCTGAAGCCGAAGACGAGAGGATGGGCATCCTGGTCCACAGGATAGACAAGGACACGTCAGGACTGCTGGTGGTCGCCAAGAATGACGAGACCCAGCTGGACCTCGCCCGCCAGTTCTTCGAACATACCATCGAAAGATGCTATGTGGCAGTCGTCTGGGGGAACATCAAGGAAGATGAAGGAACCATAGACGGCAACATCGGCCGGGACCCCAACGACCGGCTTCGCTTCAAGGTATATCCTGAAGATGACGAGAAAGGCAAGCACGCCGTCACCCACTTCAAGGTACTCGAAAGGTTCGGATATGTCACCGTAGTGGAATGCCGTCTGGAGACAGGAAGGACGCACCAGATCAGGGTGCATATGAACCATATCGGGCATCCTCTGTTCAATGACGAGCGTTACGGCGGGGCGGAAATCCGCAAGGGCACGATCTACGCCAAGTACCGCCAGTTCATCGTAAACTGCTTCGAAACCTGCCCCCGCCAGGCCCTGCACGCAAAAACCCTGGGCTTCGTTCACCCAGGGTCTAAGGAATGGATCCGTTTCGATTCAAAGCTGCCGGACGATATGACGGCTCTCATCGGGAAGTGGCGCAGTTACACCACCGTGCAGAAATAGGATTCCCTATCTCATAGGAGGGCCTCCCGGACCACGTCCGCCAGGACCCATCCTCATTCCTCCCCTTTGTCCTCCGAAGGTACCGAACCTGTACGTGAGGGCTACGATGATGTATCTGCCGAGGGTATTGTTCCAAGTCTCCCTGTAAACTCCGTTACTGTCAGAAACACTCAGGTTCTTGGCCTGGTTCAGGAGGTCATATCCGCGCACAGCGAGGGTGAACTTATCCTTGAACAACAGCTTGTTGATCTCGGCGTTGACGATGATTTCGTCTTCCTGAGGAGTGGAGTATCCGCGATACCAGTTGTAATCTGCGCTGGCCTTGACGGTGAATCCGCCAGGCAGGGTCAGGTTCACGGAACCGTCGATCTGGTTGTTCCAGGTCTTGAGATCCTTCGCTGTATCAAGGGTGTAGGTGGAACGGTTCATCCTCGTGCGGCCTCCGGCCATGATCTCGATGTTGTCGGTCCTGTAGGTAAGCCGCGCCCTCTGCATGAAACCGAACGTCCTTGCTACATTCTCTGCGAAATCTGCGGAATGGGTAAGGTCAGGATAATCCTTGAGGAATACGTCGTACTTCGTGAAGGTTCCGTTTTCATCCAGGTATTTGCTCATGTCGAGTCCGGTCTGTCCGACATAGGAAGTAGAGAACGAATAGCTCGTCCTGTTCATGAGGAACAGGGAGAAATTGGACTTCGCGATAGGCATGTTGAAGAACAACCTCAGGCTTCCGTTCCCAGAATTCGGGCCGTTGACCGGGAAGGTGTACTGGACACCCTTGCTGTGCCACAGGGCAGATACGATCGGATCCTGGACAAGGCTGCCTTCCAGGTTGGCATTCAAGGACATGAAGCTCTTCTTGTTGGTCAAGCGGAACTCTCCTCTCATACCATGGTTGAAATAAGGCCGCAGGTCAGGATTACCGAGTGATATTGATGTTGGGTTAGAATTGTCAGGTACAGGCATCAACTGCGTGGTCGATGGCTGCGAGGAACGTCCACGGTAGAAGAACCTGGCGTTGGAGTTGTCGGAGAAATCGTACCAGAACATGGCGGAAGGAGCATAGTTGATGACATTGCTGTCATATTCCTTGCCGTTGGTCACGTTGTGAGTCTTGGTAGGCATCACAGAGAATCCGACCTGGGCGTGGAGCTTGTCCTTCTGGTACTGGAGGTCGACCCCCGCACTTTGGTTGTTGTATGTATTGAGAATGTCGCTGGAATAGGTCTCATCCTTGGTCTCACCGTTCCTGTTGTAAATGATGTTGTCAGCGTTGAACAGGTTCACGGCCCCGCTGTTGTAGGCATCCTTGATAGATTGGTTCTTGCTCCACCTGTAGCTGTAGTTGGCAGAAGCGTAGAAGCCCTTGCCGAGAGGCTCGGT
>JAGDBQ010000047.1 GCA_017958985.1 Bacteroidales bacterium | reverse complement strand
GTTCCGGTCGAGACTTTCAATCCCGTCAAGGTCGTCCTCGATCTTCTCCGCCCCGCCCATCAGGCTTAATCCCAGGATTTTTACCGATAAACCTCCAAAAAAAATGAAAAAAAATTTGGAGGTTTGATTTTTGTGCGTATCTTTGCAGTGTAATAGCAAACTAATACACTATTAAGATATGATTGACATCAAGAACCTCAGCTTCAGTTATGGCTCCAATGCCGTCCTGGAGAACATCTCCCTCAAGTTGGAGGAGGGCCGCATCTACGGCCTCCTGGGGGAGAACGGTGTGGGCAAGACCACGCTCCTGACCCTGCTCTGCGGCCTCAAGAAGGTCGGACAGGGATCCATCGACATCGATGGATGCGATCCTTACAAGAGACAGCCTTCGCTGCTTCAGACCATCTATTACCTTCCCGACGAGGTTATGCCCTTCAATCAGACCGGCACGGCATTCGCCCGTTTCGAGGGCAAGTTCTGGCCGGATTTCGATATGGACAAGTTCACTAACCTGATGCGCGAGTTCGAGACCGATCCCGGGAAGAAGATGAACAAGATGTCCGCCGGACAGCTCAAGAAGACCTATATCGCCTTCGCGCTGGCCTGCAACACCAGGTATCTTTTCATGGACGAGCCTACCAACGGCCTTGACATCCCCTCCAAGGCCCAGTTCCGCAAGGCCGTAGGCCTGTACACCGCCGAGACTTCCACCATCGTCATCTCCACCCACCAGGTGCGCGACCTGGAGAACATTATCGACCCTATCATCATCCTCGACCGTTGCGACGTCCTTCTCAACGCCTCCATCGAGGAGATCTCCGAGAAACTCTATTTCGACTATGGCCAGACCCTGCATCAGGGCGCTCTCTACTCCGAGCAGCTCCCCGGCGGTTTCATCCAGGTGCTGATGAATACCGAAGGCCTGGAGAGCAAGGTCAACACCGAGGCTCTCTTCAATGCGGTCCACAGGCACAAGGACCTTATCAAAGGAATGTTTAACAAATAAGAGGACTTGGCAAATATGAACAACGTATTCGATATAAAGAGGTTCGGCAAATACTTTATGTACGACCTCAACAACGCCCGCGGCAATTACGCCGTCTCGGCCCTGGTAATCGGCCTTCTTCCGCTGATCCTGCTTGTCTTCACGGTCATCTTCAGCCTGCTTTTCGACGGTGAGGTCAGACCGATTATGTTCCCCATGAAGGTTATGATAGTGGTGTGCGCGTTCTTCATCTGCATGCTCTCCGGACCCGTCAAGTTGTACGGCAGCCTTACCGAGCGCAAGAGCGGATCGGACTGGCTGATGCTTCCCGCTTCATCCTTCGAGAAATTCCTCTCGATGGCCATAATGCTCTGCATCGTCCTCCCTCTTGCAGTATTCGGACTGTTCGCCGTCTGCGACCTTCTCCTTTCCTGGCTCGTTCCTGTATATGGCGAGTCCGTAGTGGGACAGATATGCAACGGTATCGGCTCTATTGAAAGCTTCCTAGGTGATTCTTTCGAGGATTCCAGCAGCCTGTTAGGCGTAACCCCCGCCAGCTTCCACCTTATGGGTTGGCTGAGCTGGTGCTCTTCCATCCTTCCTTTCGGACTGGGTGCCATCTGCTTCAAGAAAGGCAAGGCCGCCAAGACCATTCTCTGCATCATCGGAGTGCAGATCCTGTTCTCGATCATTCTCCTGATCCTGTTCAGGGGAGGTTACCAGAACGGGTCCGATTTTGCTCACTGGTTTGTCGGGCTCTTCGGCAAAATGACTCCCGAGAAGTTCCAGACATTTTCCAACGTATTCATCAATCTCTCCTATTTCATCATTATCGGAGGTCTTCTGACCGGTCTTTTCTTCCGGATCAAGACCATCAAACATTAAAGCCATGGAGTTCGATCCCAACAAACCCATATACCTTCAGATCTGCGATGCTATATGCGAGCAGGTCCTGAGCGGGGACCTCGCGCCGGAGAGCCGCATACTCTCAGTACGGGAGTACGGCGCTTCCATCGGGGTGAACCCGAATACCGTGGCCCGTTCCTATGAGAAACTAACGGACGCCGGCATCATCTACAACAAACGCGGCATCGGCTACTTCGTGGCCGGACCAGCCAAGGAAATC
>JAGDBQ010000046.1 GCA_017958985.1 Bacteroidales bacterium | reverse complement strand
CACGGGAATGCTTCCGATGATCCAGAAAGTCCCTACCGTGTCCATAGCCCAGTCGGCTTCCGGAGACCTGGCCCGTTTTGCCATTGTCGGGGATGCGCACAGGGCTGCACATCGCCGCTATGGTCCTATGGCCCAGTACAGCTCGGTTTCCGGGGCGGCGGCATTTTCATTCGCCGCTACGAAGAATAGCTATTCCCAGAAAAAGGTAAGGGAGATTTCGAAGGTTTCAGTCCTTCTCGGGAATAACAGCAAGGGCTTCCTGATGACACTCAAGTGCGATTCCTACCCTTTGTTGAAAACGGTGCTGGACACTGCTTCGGCTGATGTTACGATGGTCAGCTGGACCCTCCCGGGGAACGCAGAGCGTGGTACGATCAGCTTCGTGGGCAATGCCGAGATATACGGAGTGATGCTGGACGGGCAAGGCGGGGTTACCGTGGACAACGTTGCCTTGCGCGGAAGCGCCGGGAACGTGTTCACGAAGATCGACCAGCCCATATTCATCGAGAGTTTCCGCAAGATGGGAACCCGCCTCATCATCCTTGAATTCGGCACGAATGCGATGCCCGGAATATCTTCAAGGAGCGGTATCTCGCAGTATATGGGCACTATCACGGAGCAGTTCGACTATCTCCACGAAGTCGCCCCTGATGTCAAGCTGCTGTTCGTGGGTCCTTCAGATATGGGGAAGAGCCGCGACGGCAAGATCACCAGCTGGCCACTGCTGAACGAACTGAACGATTCGCTCAGGGTCAACTGTCTCAGGCACGGAGTGGCATATTGGGATACCTTCGACGTGATGGGCGGAAAAGGCTCGGTCAGTACCTGGGTCAACCACAGCCCGGCCTTCGTGGGTCCCGATTTCATCCATTTCACGACGAAGGGCGCCAACGAGATAGGAGGATCGCTGGCAGACGCCATACTTTTCTACTACGATTTCTACCGTTTCCGCCAGGAGATTTCCGACGAGGTGGTGAATGAATATTTCGAGAGCCGCAGATGAGACGCATCCTGACATATTCCTTGCTCTTCCTTCTGCCTCTTGCCGTCCACGGGCAGGAGTTGCGCAAGTATATCCCGGAATATCCTTTCCTGCAGTCCTCCAGGAACGAGATCCGCTTTCCCGGAGACAGCACCGGTTTCGAACTGATATTCAAGAAGATGGATTCGATCCTGTTCCGGGGCTGCGGGGACTTGAAGATATTGGTCATAGGCGATTCGCACACCCAGGGCGGCACCTTCGTAAAGGAACTGCGCAACAACCTGGTGTCCCTGAGGCCGCTGTCTGACGGAGGCTTCGGCCTGGTATTCCCGTTCTCCGCCGCAAAGACCAACAACCCCAACGGCTATGTCACCAGGTACACCGGGAATTGGACGGCAGGAAGGAATACGATGAAGGACCCGCCGCACAGGCTCGGCCTGACGGGGATGTCGCTCACGACTTCCGACGGGACCGCCTCGGTGACCATAAGGTCCAGAGGCAGGAAGGCCAAGGAAACCGATCCGCACTATCATTTCGATTCCGTCAAGGTCCTCGGGTATTCCGACAAGGGGAACCGGACGCCCGTAATTGTACTTGGCGATGGGGATACCCTGTCAGGAGAGCCTTCGAGGGGAGATTCCTGCTGGATATTCACCCTTCCGGCGCTGACTGATTCAGTCAAGCTGGCCACCAGGGGAGAGTCCGGGGAATTCACCTTGACAGGCCTTTACCTGGACAATCCTTTCCACGGGATAACGGTTTCAGGGACAGGGGTTAACGGGGCTTCGCTTCCGTCTTATGCCAGATGCAAGGACCTGGAAAGGGACCTCGCGGAAGTGTCGCCGGACCTGGTGATATTCGCCATCGGAGTCAACGATGCCGTTGCCTACAGTTTCGACACGGCTTTGTTCGAGAGCAGGTACAAGGCTCTCGTGGAAAGGGTCCGCAGTGCCGGTCCCGACTGCGCCGTACTGTTCATCACCAACAACGACACTTTCAGGTACGCCAGGAAGCGCGGTTACTATGTCAATGCCAACGGAGAGTTGGCGCAGGAGGCATTCTTCAGGATAGCCCGTGACACAGGCGGTGCCGTGTGGGATTTCTTCGGGATAATGGGAGGACTCGGATCGATGCGCAGCTGGGAGAAGGCCGGCCTTGCCAGGCGCGACAAGATCCATTTCACGGATGAAGGCTACGAGCTTCAGGGCGACCTTTTCTTCAATGCCCTGATGGACAAGTTTTCCGAATATCTTGGGAGGGAAGGGAGATGACGGATTTCAGGGAAGTGGCATTGGATTTCTTCGGGAACCTGTTCTCCTTCGACCAGGCGCATCCGCTGTTGTTCACCCAGTTCTATTTCTGGGCGTTCTTCGCCTTCGTGATGGCATTCCTGTGCCTGCTGAAGAACAAGACCCTGATGCGTAATGCTTTCCTGTTCTTTGCGAGCCTGTTCTTCTACTACAAGACCAGCGGACTGTTCATAATCCTGTTCGCCTTCGTGATAGTCTGGAACTATCTTACAGGTAGGCTGCTGCCTCATTGCAGGAAAGGGTTCTGGAAAGGCCTCGTGCTCTTCCTGGGAATAACGGTGGACCTGTCTCTCCTGTTCTATTATAAATATGCCTACTTCCTCACCGACGTAGTGAACAACTTGTTCGGAACCGGATTCGTGGTGAAGGACTATTTCGCTGCAGTGGGGAACCGGATAGCCGGACACGCTGCCTTCGGAGTGGATTCCATCTTCCTTCCCGTGGGAATATCCTTCTTCACCTTCCAGGCTATCAGCTACATAGTGGACGTGTACAGGGGCAGGTATCATTTACTTCCGGTCAGGAACTTCTTCGATTTCGGATTCTACCTCAGTTTCTTCCCTCAGCTCGTGGCCGGCCCTATAGTGAGGGCGGATGAGTTCATCCCTCAGTTGAGGAAACCTTTCTTCTTGACCCGCAGACAGTTCGGAATAGCTGTTTTCTGGATATTGAACGGCTTGGCCAAAAAGCTGATAATGAGTGACTTCATTGCCATCAGCCTTTGCGACAGGGTGTTCGAGAACCCTTCTTTGTACACGGGATTCGAGAATCTTCTGGCTATGTTCTGCTACTCCCTCCAGATATATGCCGATTTCTCCGGGTACACCGACATAGCCATCGGTACCGCAATGCTGATGGGCTTCTACCTCCCGAAGAACTTCAATTCTCCGTACAAGGCTACGAATATGTCCGTCTTCTGGAAAAGGTGGCATATTTCCCTGTCCAGGTGGCTCAAGGACTATCTGTATATTCCTTTGGGAGGCAATCGCAAAGGAACCGTATGGTCTTATCTGATCCTGGTCTGTACGGGATTCCTGGCGTCTGCCCTGAACAAGAGCTGGTGGATGCTGTGGGCGACCGTCATCCTCACGGCTGTGCTGGCTTTTTTCATCATATTCGTAAAGAAGAGCCGCAAGGAATTGGTTTCCGACATCAACAGGATGGACACGATGCTGCTGGGAGGTCTTTGGCACGGAGCCAGCTGGAACTTTATGATCTGGGGCGGCCTGAATGGACTCGGAATGATAATCTACCGTTTCTGGAGCAGATGCAACGTCTATGTGCGTGCCGCCCTGACCGCAGCCGTCTCCGGAATCCTGTACTTCCTCGCAACCAGGTATCCGTCTCCTGCTTACAACCTGTTCCTGGTCTGGTGCCTCGTCATATTCGCAGGATCCCTGGTCCATATGCTCTATCACTCCTTTGGGTTCAAGGCTGGATTCAAATGGCTTTCCAACGCCTGGGCGGTGTTCAACACATTCGTATTCTTCACTTTCACGATGATGTTCTTCCGGAGCGGATCCAACATAGATCCGGCCGAGGCTAATGCGAAAGCTTGGGAGAATGCCAGGAACATCATCACCCGGGTAGGAAGCGCGTGGGACCTGAGCCTGATCCCGAAGATAGCCGCCCAGCACAGGATGGCGATAATACTCTTCATAGTGGGAATGCTTATCCATTGGCTTCCGGACCGCTTCAAGCGCCGTTACCGCCTTTGGTTCGCCTCCCTGCCACTTCCAATTATGGTCCTCGTCTGTGCCCTGGCCGTGTTCATCATCTGCCAGTTCCTGACCGCAGACCTTCAAAGTTTCATTTATTTCCAATTCTGACAACGGTATGAAAAGAACAATAGTCTTGATACTGCTTTCGCTCGCCTGTGTCTTATCTGAAGGCCAGACCAGGCTTGTGGCAGTCTTTCCTTCCGGCCGCTCTCCCGAGCAGGTAATCGTCCAGGTATATGACGGTGAGAGAAGGGATTCGGTAATATATGTCCCCGTTGTGGACGGGAAGGTGGACGTAACCTTTCCTTCCGACAAGACCAGGAGGGGTACTTTCGGCCTGGGCAGTTCTGCCCATTTCATATTCGAACCCGGAACGCTGACTTTCAGCATGGACGAATATGACGTGATGAGAGTCAATGGCTTCGAGGGCTCCCTTACCGACAGGCTGTCTTCCGAGACGGCTTTCCGCTGGAAGATGACGAAGGCGATGAGCGACAAGCTCCACGAACTGGGAGTGGATACTTCACTGGATGACTTGAAGAAGGAGCAGCTTTTCCAGGAATTCTATGCGGAACAACGGGAGATTATCAGGGATTATTACCTTGGACTTCTGGAAAACAACAAGGATAACTATTTGGGAATAAAAGCGATATCCTCCTTGCATCCAATCTTTGCCGACAAGCCGGGGATTCTGGATTCCTTGATGAGCCGGCTTTCCGAAGAAGCTCAGGCAAGCGATTTCATAGTGGCTTTCAGGAAAGAGAACAGGACCAGGATAGCGACAGCCGAGGGGAAGATGTTCACTGATTTCGAAGTGAAGCAGCCGGACGGCAAGGTTCTCCGCCTTTCGGACTATGTCGGGAAAGGGAAATATGTGCTGGTCGATTTCTGGGCTTCCTGGTGCGGTCCGTGCAGGGAAGAGGTTCCGTATCTGAAGGAAGTGTGGAACGAGTTCCGTGGAGAGCGCTTCGATATCCTCGGAGTTGCCTCCTGGGACAGGCCGGAACAGACCGAGGCGGCGATCAAGGAACTGGGTATCCCTTGGAACCAGATCCTGGCCGCCGGACAGGACGTTACTTCATTGTACGGAATAACCGGTATTCCCCATATCATCCTGTTCGGACCGGACGGGACGATCATCAAGCGTAACCTTAGGAGGGAAGGAATAAGGGAAGCCGTCGCCGGCTGTCTCAGCGGCTCACGGTAACGGAAACGCTGCTCTCGCCTGCCGCCCTTATGTCGGATGCCAGGGACTCGGCTTCGTTCTTATCATCGAAAGGTCCGACCTTGAAGATGACCGAACCGTTGTCCACGGTCTTTATCAGGTCCTGGCCCGAGTAATCGTGGATCCTAGCGATGACTTCTTCCGGAAGGGACTGGCCATTTTCCGGATATATGACGACGATATAGACAGACTGCTGGGATTCCAGGTTCCTGGCCTTCGAGACCCCTATCGGCTGCCCGTCGCTGAAAGCAATGATCTCGGCGTTGCGGAAGCCTCTGCTCTTCACCTTGTTGATATTCGAGAGGGCATCCTTGTAGGAATTGAACAATCCTGCCGAATAACTGTAGCCGGAAGATGTCTTCCTTTCGTAAACCGGACTCAGCCCCTTGAGTTCTGCCAGGGAAGCCTTCCTCGGCTGGTTGAAAAGCTTGATCTGGTAAACCAATCCGTCAGGCGGCGTGTTGCTGTCGGCTAAACGGGCCTCCCCGAGTATCTTGAACGAATAGTTTATCTTCGGCTTCGTGCTGCTTATCCTCAGCAGCAACTTCGGGCCCATCTCTCGTTTGGAAAACTCGAACCCGGAAGCATAACCTGTCCCTTCGGCGCTGGTTTCGGACTCCAGCTTGCTTTCGTCAGGCACGATTCCTTTGGAAAGGAATTCCATCTCAATCTCCTGGAGCT
>JAGDBQ010000045.1 GCA_017958985.1 Bacteroidales bacterium | reverse complement strand
CTTCCCTGGCAGCAACTAGATCCGGAGTGCGCCGACGAAATCGTCATCGACGGGAACAGTTTCCCTATGGCGACCGGATATGAACGTTTCGCGGAGCGGCTGGCCGGTTATTTTCCATCCGAGCGGGAGTCTCTCCACGAGTATGCCGGCTTCCTGAAAGGTGTCGGAGAAGGAATATTCAATGCTTTCAGTATCGGTTCCGTCAATCCTCTTTTCGGGAGGAGTGCGTCTGATTACCTTGAATCCCGTTTCAAGGATCCGTTGCTGAGAAGAGTCCTCTGCGGACCTTCGTTGAGGCTGGAAATGACTCCGGAACTGCCGCTGTACGTGTTTGCCCAGATCAGCAACTCCTTCATTCAGAGCTCCTGGCGTCTGCCTGGAGGCGGAAGTCTCATCGCTTCGACACTGGCGGACCAGCTGGTTGAGGCGGGCGGGAAGATACTGACCGGAGCTGAGGTGACGTCGATCCATACGGTTGACGGATTGGTGGATTATGTGTCGGCCGGCGGAAGCAGGTTCAAAGCTGACATCGTGGTGTCCGATGCCCATCCGGCGGTAACTGTCGGCCTGGTCGACCCCCGGGAAAGCTTGCGGAAGGTTTACCGGGAGAGGATTTCTGGCCTTGGGAATACCTGGGGAGCCTTCACTGCCAACATAGTCCTGAAAGACGGCTGTCTCGACTACCTGAACCGCAACATATCCATACGCGAAGGCGGCAGGGAAGTGATGGTGCATTTCTATCCCGTTCCAGACGGCTCCAAGGCGACCCACCTCGACCTGATCAGTCCGATGGAGTACGTCCCGCGCGAAGATCCTGGTTATCAGGAAGCTAAGCAAGCCAAACTCGAAGAGTGCCTCTCCCTGGCATCTTCCAGGCTGCCTGGACTGAAAGATGCGATCCGGGAAACATACACCAGTTCTCCTGCCACCTACCATCGCTATACCCTTACACCTTTTGGTTCGGCATTCGGCATAAGGAAAGACTGTTCCAACGTCGCTGCTACGGTCCTCTCTCCCCGTACCCCGGTCCGCAATCTCTACCTCACCGGCCAGAGCCTCAATCTCCACGGCCTCCTCGGAGTCACGATGACCTCCATCCTTACCTGCCGCGAGATCCTCGGCCCCCTGCCCCCGACCCTCGACCCCTGCCTCGCGCAAGGGTCCATCTGGGCGCACCCTTAAGCACGATTTTGCCCCTTTTCTCGCGTAAGGGTCCATTTCGATGCACCCTTAAGCGCGATTCCGGCCTTTTTTGTTACCAATCGGAAACCTTGCTTCCCTCAATGGTTCACGTCAGCAGCCAAGCTCTCGTCAGCAGCCTGCAACAGCGGGCGCTTGCTGCTTCGCAGCCCTGTACGGGTAAATGCGCCCTGACATTGCAGGCTGTTGCCGGGACGTATGAGATTGCTTCCCTGACATTGCAGGCTGTTGCCGGGACGTATGAGATTGCTTCCCTTACATTGCAGGATGTTGGCGGGAGGGGCGGGGGTATTATTCTGTCAGGAATTACTATATTTGCGCCTATAGAACTATTCAGCATATGTCGAAATACGCTTTTGTGTCCGGCGGAAGCCGTGGAATCGGCCGGGCGGTCTGCCTGGAACTTGCCCGTATGGGATATTCGGTCCTGATCAATTATGTCTCCAACGATGCTGCGGCAGCGGAGACCCTCCGCCTCGTGGAAGAAGCCGGAGGCAGTGGTGAACTGATGAAATTCGATGTGGCCGACCAGCAAGCGTCCCTGCAGGCAATCACCAAGTGGCAGGAAGAGCATCCGGACGCATATGTAGAAGTACTTGTCAACAATGCTGGAGTCAGGAAGGACAACCTTCTCCTGTGGATGGAACAGGAAGACTGGTACGATGTCATCGGTACCGACCTGAACAGTTTCTACAATATAACCAAGCCATTCCTGCAGCCTATGGTCGTCCACAAGAAAGGCCGCATTATCAACATAACCTCACTGTCAGGTCTCAAGGGACTGCCCGGACAGACCAATTACTCTGCAGCCAAAGGCGGACTTATTGCCGCCACCAAGGCCCTCGCCCAGGAAGTGGCACCGAGGAAAGTCACTGTCAACGCAGTCGCCCCGGGATTCATTTCTACGGATATGGTGGAAGGCCTGGATGAAGCTGAACTCAAGTCCCAGATTCCTGCAAAACGCTTCGGGAAACCAGAAGAAGTGGCAGCCCTTGTGGGCTTCCTTGCCTCTGATTCATCTTCATATATCACCGGTCAGGTGATTTCCGTCAACGGCGGACTGTATTGAGAAACCCTTGCTACAAGGCGGCGAAATACCCCGGGAACAGAACGCAGGTGATCAGGTAGCCGATTATGGTGGAAACACCGATGCTGATCAAGCCCGGCATCATGAAACTGTGGTTCAGAAGGTATTTGCCTATCACGGTCGTACCGGTCCTGTCGAAGTTGACCGTTGCGATGTCGGAAGGATAGTTGGGGATGAAGAAATAGCCGTATACGCTAGGCAGGACTCCCAGCAGGATAGGTCCCGGGATTCCGAGTGAATATGCAAGCGGGAGCATAGCCACGACCACCGCCCCCTGGGAATTGATCAGCACGGAGACCAGGAAGAATACGAAGGCTATCGACCACGGATATTGCGAGACCATCCCGGCGAGCATCTGTTTCATTTCTTCCAGATAGTTGCCGAAATAGGTATCTGCCAGCCAGGCGATTCCGTAAATAGCAACGACTGCGACCATTCCGGACTTCCACACCGAACCTGAAACCGCATTCTTCAGATCGACCTTGCACAACATTATCATAAATGCTGTAGCAGAGAGCATTATGATCTGAATGGCGATGTTCATCTTAGGCAAGCGGGCCAGAGCCTCCTTGCTCAGGAGCATCTGGCAGAACGCCAGGCCTACGATGCAGACGATCGCCACGAGGAAGATATATACAGCCAGCCTTGCCTTCTTGTCGATGACCTTGTCGAGGGTTGTGGACTCTTTTCCGTAAATATACTTGTGGATCTTGGGATCCTGGATCCTCTCCTGGTAATCAGGATCGTCTTTCAGGTCCTTCCCCCTCCTGTAAGAAGCGAGGGATGCCATCAGGAGGCCTATTATGCAGGCAGGGATGGTGACCATCAGTACCTGGGGGATAGAGACTCCGTAGCCGTTGGCATTGGATATGGTCACGAAAGCGACGACCGCGGCAGCGATCGGCGAACAGGTGATTCCGACCTGTGAAGCGACAGACGCCACTGCGCAAGGCCTCTCCGGGCGGATATCTTTCTTGATGGCGATGTCCACGATGATAGGCATAAGAGTATAGACCACGTGTCCGGTCCCGACCAGGACTGTCAGGAAGAAGGTGCACAGAGGGGCAAGGACAGTGATCCGCTCCGGATGCCTGCGGAGCAGTTTTTCAGCGAGTTGGATGAGCCAGTCCATACCACCTGAAGCCTGAAGGACCCCGGCGCAGGTAACCGCCGCTATAATGATATAGATAACGTCTGTCGGAGGATTGCCCGGTTTGAATCCGAATCCGAATACCAGGATGGCCAGACCGATTCCGGAGATGGCGCCGAGGGCTAAACTTCCATATCTTGAACCTACGTAGAGGGCTGCCAGGACTATCAGCAGCTGGATGATCATCAAAGCCATGTTATAATTGTTCCAGTTACACAAATATAGAAAAAAGATGTTACATTTATCAAGTTGTTCCGTTTGTATAGGTGAAAGCGAACTTGAAGATGGCAGAAGATTTCCTGACAGAAGCGTTCATATCCCTGAAGGGGAGGCTGAGAGCGGAGGATGCACTCCAGGAGGCTTTCTGCCGTCTGTGGGGCAGGAAATATGCGCCGGAGAACCTGAGGTCGGCGATCGGTTTGCTGACCAGGACGGTGAAGAATATCGAGATAGACGAGTATCGCAAGGACAGGCAGACCAAGGTAGTAAGCCTTGAAGGGCGGCAGTTTCCCGCCGATCCGGAAAGCCCCTTGGAGAAAGAGGCCCTGTTCCGCAGGGTGGAAGCTTCCTTGGATGAGGAGCTTACCCCTCTCCAGAAAAAGATAGTTAGGATGCACGAATATGAAGGAACGTCATTCGACCAGATTGCAAGGAAGCTCGGAATGCAGCCTGCGGCGGTCCGGATGCAGGTTTCCCGAGCCAGGAAAGCATTGAGAGAAAAATTCAGGAAGGACAATGAAGGATTATAAGGAATACATCGAAAGGTACTTCGAGGGGATGCTCTCGGAAGATGAGGAGCTGGAACTCAAGCTGTTCCTGGCCTCGGAAGAAGGGCAGGGCCCTGAATACGACGAAGTGCGTGCGGTGATGGGCTTCTTCTCCACCGGTTGCAGGGTATATGAGCCCACATCGGTCCGCAGGCCCGAAAAGGTTCGCCGGATCGTTGCGATCGCTGCCAGCCTGGCGCTGCTCGTCACCCTCGGAGTGAATATATATAACAGCAACAATTTCTGCGTCAAGATGTCCGGAGATGGCAGGATTACCGACAAGGAGGTCATAATGAACGACGTCGATGACATACTTGCGGACTTGATGAGCCAAGGAACCGACGTGGAAGGACAACTCAACGAATTATTTGGACAATAGATTATGAAAAAGTATTTGCTTGTCGTATCGCTGGTACTGCTGGCCATAGCCCCTGCAAGGGCTCAGAAGGGCCTTCAGACAGACAGCCTGTTCAGCAAGGCTGTGCCGATATCAGGATACGAGGAATCACTGGTCAAGGGAGCTCCCCTGAGGGATTATAACCTCACCTATTTCAGGAGCGTGCGCTTCCCTGCGGACAAGGTTTTATTGAAGCAGGTCTCATCCTGGATAAAAGAGGATGCCGAAACAGCCACATCTAAGGATATCCAGGAGGAAGACGGCGGGCTGGTTTATGCCCTGCTTCAGTTCGACGGAGACAAATCCAAGAAGAGGTACCTGGGATATCAGGTCCGACGCTCGGACGGAAAGGATTATGTGACAGTG
>JAGDBQ010000044.1 GCA_017958985.1 Bacteroidales bacterium | reverse complement strand
TCATATTCCTCGAAAGGAATGATGTTCGAGTTGCTGAAGAATACGGCCGGCCTGAGCCCTTGGCTGACCATCCATTCGATGATAGCCGTGGAACAAGGGGCGCAGCAGCAATGCAGCAGGATGCGCTCCTCCTTCAGGTCGCAACCCTCCGGCAGCTGCGGAGTGAAAGTGCAGTTTTCAAACGGAATCACCCAGCAAGTTAAGGATATTGTAGGAGAAAAGCAAGCCTTGCCTGCCGTCGGAGGTCTGGTTGCCCATCGCGTCATAGGAGTAGGTGAACGATCCGAAACCGCAGGATTCCGAACGAAAATCGGAACGTGATTAGGAAAATACCTTCGGCGTTATTAATTTTGTTTCTATGAGACTATCAAGATACATCACCATAGCTGCGGCATTGATGCTGCTGGCCGGGACCACGGCATATTCACAAACGAAAGATGGCCAACAAGGCTATTCATTCAACAGGGAGACGGGTCTGGTCCGGACCGAGACCGGGCAGATGCAGTGCCCGGAATTCGCAAGGCTCCTTAGAGAAGACAGATCCCGAGCCGGAGGCAACACGAACAGCTACGAGTTTATGCCTATCCACGATACTCCGGCTCCCAAGGGCTTTAAGCCTTTCTACGTAAGCCATTACGGAAGGCACGGATCGAGGTCGAACTGGGGCGCGAACAACTACAAGCGGCTCGCTGATACCCTCCAAAGGGCAAAGGATGTCGGCCTGCTCACTGCAAGCGGAGATTCCCTCCTCAACGAGGTGCTTCAGGTCTATGCCCTGCACGACGGGATGGACGGACGCCTGACTCCGAGAGGGTGCTATGAGCATAAGATGCTGGCCAGAAGGCTCTATAACCGTTATCCGAAAGTCTTCAAGCAGAAGGGATATGAAGTCAGGGCGCGTTCCAGCACCGTGCAGCGCTGCATCGTCAGTATGACCGCGTTCACCAACGAACTCACTGCAATAGACCCGAAGATGAATATCACCTGGGACACGGGAGAGAGGTTTATGGGATATATCAGCAACGGCTCGAGCGACAAGGCCTGGAAAAGGGTCCGCCATCTGGTGGATTCTGTAAAGTCCACGTACCTTCCGGATTCAAGCTATGTGATGCATCTCTTGTTCACCGACTCCACGGCGGCCAGAAGGTTCGTCCCGGACATCGAAAAGTTCCAGCACGACATCTACCTGGCTGGAGTAGTTGCAGATACTTTCGAATTGGAAAACAGTCCTCTCCGTTTCCTGCCGTTCGACGCCTTGTATAAATGGTTCGATGCGGACAATCTCATACTCTTCCTCGCCAACTGCAACTTCCAGGAGCTTGTGGAAGAGCGTATGAAATCAACGGAACCTCTTGTGAATGATATGGTTACCAAAGCAGACGAAGTTATCGCAGGGAAGAATGTCGCAGCAGACCTCAGGTTCGGGCACGACTATCCGCTCGAAGCTCTGGTGACCTATCTGGGATTCGAGGGGATCGGCGACCGCCTGACGCTGGACGAAGCCCGGAGCAAATGGTTCGGCGCCTGGATGATACCGTTCGCCGGCAATATGGGGATGGTATTCTACCGCAACAAGGACGGCAAGGTACTCGTCAAATTCCTCCTCAACGAACAGGAGACCCTCCTTCGCGGCCTTCAGAGCGTCGAAGGGCCGTACTACGACTGGGAAACCGTGAAAGCCAATCTCAAAGGCTATCTCAGATAGTCAGGGTCTGGCCCCGGCATTTATTCTAATTTATTCATAATAAATCATTTACAATAAGGTCAAAGTCCAGGTTCCCAACTTTTTTAGGGGGCCTGGACCTTTCCTTTCTCGTAAAGTATTTATAATTAGAAGTTTAATGAACGATTCCGTCCCAGGCCCTCTTCCCACGTACCGCAGCCTCCTCTTGCAGGCGATGAACCGGGGCTGAGTGTTGTTACATTCTGAACAAATTATCGTTTATTAATATGGATTGGGCCGGTATTTGCTCAATCAAAGAACGTTTTTTTGAATAATCTATTGGATATTAAAAAAACAACCCTATCTTTGTAGTGTATTATTAAACTAATACACAAAAACAAATGATTGATTCGTATGCTGATTGAACTGAAAGATGTCAACAAGACATACCAGGGCGCACAGCCGCTGCACGTTCTCAAAGGGATAAACCTTTCTATCGAAAAAGGAGAATTCGTGTCCATCATGGGTTCTTCCGGTTCCGGTAAGTCCACCCTGCTCAATATTTTGGGAATATTGGACAACTACGACTCCGGTGAGTATCGGATCGACGGCAAGCTGATCTGGGACCTCAGCGAGACGAAAGCCGCTGAGTACCGGAACAAGATGATCGGTTTCATCTTCCAGTCATACAACCTGATCGGTTTCAAGACTGCGGTCGAGAACGTGGAACTCCCCCTGTTCTATCAAGGAGTGTCCCGGCACAAGCGCCACGAGATGGCTATGGAATACCTCGACAAACTCGGCCTTGCCCAATGGGCGGGCCACTATCCCAACGAAATGTCCGGTGGACAGAAACAGAGGGTGGCGATCGCCAGGGCGCTGATAACGAAACCTGACATCATCCTGGCCGACGAGCCTACCGGAGCCCTCGACTCCAGGACATCGGTGGAGATAATGGATCTTCTCAAGGAACTGAACGAGAAGGAAAAGATGACCATCATCGTGGTCACTCACGAAAGCGGGGTCGCCAACTATACCAACAAGATCATACACATAAAGGACGGTGTGATCGGGCAGATTGAAGAAAACAGCCGTCACGATGCGACTGCCTTCGGGTCGGAAAACGGAATGCTCAAATAATGCCGCTATGCAAAACCTGCTTTCAGAAATCTGGAGTTCCCTCAAGCAGAATAAACTGAGGACTGCCCTCACCGGTTTCGCGGTGAGTTGGGGCATATTCATCATCGTTGTCCTGCTGGGAGCCGGCAACGGTCTGATGAATGCCCTGATGAGCAATGCCGGAGATGAGATCAGGCAGATTATGAGGGTATATCCCGGGAGTACGAGCAAGCCTTACAAAGGACTGAAGGAAAATACCTGGATCAGGTTCTCCGACAGGGATATGACCTTCACGGAAGAGTTCAGCGACCTGATCGACGACGTCTACGGTACCGTTTCGTTCAGCGACACGCTGGCTTTGGGCAAGGAAACGATCTCATCTTACATTATGGGAGTCTCTCCCGAGTACTTAAAGTCCTCCAACTGGGTCAGGCTGATAGCCGGCAGGTTCATCAACAAGCTGGATATGGATGAATGCCGCAGGTCGATAGTGATCGACGACAGTGCAGCCTCCCAGCTCCTGGGAGACGATGAAAGCTATACCAAGATCATCGGGAAGGACATCACCGTCGGACTGAATTCATTCAAGGTGGTGGGAATATTCGAGGCCGATGAAGGAAGCTGGGGACACGATTCCTTCGCCCCATATTCGACAGTACGCAAGATGAGGGTGGAAGGGACCTGGATGAACCACATCGACTTCAAATTCCACGGGCTGGAGACGAAGCAGCAGAACGACGACTTCGAAAAGGCCTACAAGCGTGCTATGAGCACCTTCCACAACGCGGATCCGGAAGATACCAGGACTACCTATATCTGGAATATGTATATGGACAACAAGGAGATGAACAAGGCTATGAGTATCATCCGTACTGCCTTGTGGATCCTTGGAATCCTGACCCTCCTGAGTGGAGTCGTAGGTGTCTCCAACATAATGCTGATCACGGTTAAGGAGAGAACCCACGAGTTCGGAATCCGGAAAGCCCTGGGAGCAAAACCGGGATCTATCCTGAAGCTGATAGTGGTGGAGAGCATCGTCATAACCGCTTTCTTCGGATACCTCGGGATGGTGGCAGGAATGGCCGTCGACAAGTTGCTGGACAACACGATCGGTGCCCATCCTATGGATATCGGCGTAACGCAGCTATATGTATTCAAGAATATCGGTGTAGGTCTGGACGTGGCAGTAGAAGCTACGCTGCTGCTTATAGTCGCCGGAACGATAGCCGGAATCATTCCGGCCTGGAAGGGCGCCAGGATCCGCCCTATCGAAGCGCTGAGGGAGGGCAAGTAGCTATGAGATTCGACATAGACAGACTGAAAGAGATCATCGACACCCTCGCCCGCAACCGCAGCAGGACTCTCCTGACCGGTTTCGGAATATTCTGGGGAATCTTTATGCTCCTCTTGATGCTTGGCGCGGGAGACGGGCTCAAGACCATCCTCAACAAGAATTTCGAGGGGTTCACCTCTAACGCGGTGATAGTGGGCGCGGCCCCGACTTCCAAGCCTTACGGCGGATTCAAGAGGGACAGGCAGTGGGAAATGGATCTGAGCGACATCGAGGCTATCAAGTCCCTCGTGCAGGAAGCCGATGTCGTCACCCCTATGTACAGTGACTGGAGAAACGAAGTCTCCTTCGGAGGAAGGTCATATTCGGCGAACCTCAAGGGACTGGATTATGAATATTCCAAGGTGGAAACACCGGAGATGCTATATGGCAGATGGCTTAACGAAGTGGACTGCAAGCAAGAGAGGAAGGTCTGCGTGCTTGGGAAGCGAGTGTGGGAGAATATATTCCCGGATGGGTCTGACCCTTGTGGGAAGTACCTGAAAATCAAAGATATGCAGTACCAGATAATTGGCGTTGACGGTCGGAGTTCCAATATAAGCATCAACGGTAACTCGAATGAAGCTGTAGTGACCCCGGCTCCACTGATGGACAAACTGCTGCAGAAGGGCGGAAAGTTCGAAATAATGTGCTTCACCGTGAAGGAAGGTGGTGAATCCAAGGTCCTGCAGGATAAAGTCAAGAGCATCCTGGCGAGGAGGCATACTATCGACCCCGAAGACAAGCACGCCATAATGGTCCTCGACACCAAGAAGCTATTCTCCATAGTGGACAACCTCTTCAAGGGTGTGAACATACTGGTGCTGCTCGTCGGACTCGGAACCTTGCTTGCCGGTGCGATCGGAGTCTCGAACATCATGATGGTAACCGTCAAGGAGAGGACCACGGAAATAGGAATACGCAGAGCCATCGGAGCTACTCCTAATATGATACTTTCCCAGATCATCACCGAGAGCGTCGGCTTGACGGTGATATCCGGAATGTTCGGAATACTGGTGTCCGTGGGCCTGCTCGGCCTGGTCGGAAAGATTGTCTCGGCGAACCCCGAGATCGGGCCGGTATCTTTCCAGATTGGTTTCTGGACCGCCCTGGGAGTGCTTTCGCTGCTTGCTGTGCTCGGCATCCTGGCCGGCCTCGCCCCTGCGATAAGGGCTATGAACATCAAGCCGGTGGATGCAATGAGGGAAGAATAAATAATAATGCAAAATGGATATGAAAAAGAATTTGAAGTACATCATCCTGGCGCTGGTCGCCCTGGTCTTCATCGGGACTTTCGTCGCGCTTTGGAAGAATTCCCGTCCGAAGGAAATCAAGTACGAGCAGCTGGAAGCCACAGTGAGGGATATCCACAAGACTTCCGTGATGACAGGCAAGATCATCCCCCGCAACGAGGTCAACATCAAGCCTCAGATCAGCGGCATCATCTCCGAACTCTACAAGGAGGCCGGACAGATGGTCACCGAGGGTGAGGTCATCGCCAAGGTCAAGGTGATTCCGGAGATGAGTTCGCTGAGTTCGGCTCAGAGCCGGGTTCGTCTTGCAGACATCAACCTCAACCAGGCCCAGACCAATTACGACCGAGAGAAAGCCTTGTACGACAAGCAGTTGGTAAGTGCTGAGGAATTCGAGCAGGTACGCCAGAACCTCCAGCAGGCCAAGGAGGAGAAGAATGCCGCCGTTGAGACCCTGGAAGTAGTCAGGGACGGTGTCTCCAGGAGCAATGCCAAGTCCAGCTCGACCCTGGTCCGTTCGACCATCACGGGATTGATCCTGGACATTCCGGTCAAGGTGGGAAACTCGGTCATCCTGAGCAACACCTTCAATGACGGTACGACCATCGCCACGGTAGCCGATATGAGCGACCTCATATTCGACGGGTTCATCGACGAGACCGAGGTTGGAAGGGTCAAGGAAGGCTTCCCTATGACCATCACCGTCGGTGCGATCGAAGACCTCAAGTTCGACGCCGTAATGGAGTTCATCTCTCCCAAGGCCCAGGAGAAGAACGGAACCAACGAATTCGAGATCAAGGCTGCCGTCATAGTCCCGGATTCGGTTACCGTCCGCTCGGGCTACAGCGCCAATGCCGAAATCAGGCTGGAAGGAGTGGACAGCGTCGTTTCCATACCGGAAAGCGCCCTCGAGTTCCAGGGAGATTCCACCTACGTTTATCTCGTAAAGGGAGAAAAGAAATATGAGAAGACCCTCGTCACCACCGGTCTTTCCGATGGAATCAACATCGAGATAAAGTCCGGCCTCAAAGAGGGTGACAAAGTACGCGGCAACCAGATAATCGAGAAGAAATAGATATGAAAAAGACAATCGCACTGATAGCCTTGCTGCTGCCGCTTGCAGCCACGGCGCAGTACCGTGGGCCGTGGACATTGCGGGAGTGCATAGACTATGCTCTCGAGCACAACATATCCCTCAAGCAGCAGGACATCCAGGTCAAGCAGCAGGAGATCCAGCTGGAAATGGCAAAGGGAAACAGGCTGCCTGAAGTGAGCGCCAACGCGAGCGAAAACCTGTCGTTCGGAAGGGGACTCACCGCCGACAATACTTATTCCAACGCGAACACCACTTCCACCGGATTGTCCCTCGGCACTTCCGTCCCCATCTACCAGGGACTCAGGCTCAAGCACAATATCGCACAGAACGAGCTGAATCTCAAGGCTGTAACGGCAGACCTGGAGAAAGCCAGGGAAGATATGAGCGTGGCCGTGGCGCAATCCTATGTCCAGATACTTTACAATATGGAACTCAGGGATGTCGCCTTGAACCAGGTGGGTATCGATTCCCTGCAGGTAGAAAGGCTGAAGGCCTTCCTCGAGAACGGGAAGGCATCCCCTGCCGAACTCGCCCAGCAGAAAGCCACCCTGGGCCAGAGCCGTCTTTCCGCTACCGAAGCATCCAACAACCTGAACCTCTCGCTGCTGGATCTCAGCCAGCTCCTGGAGCTTCCCGATCCGGAAGGATTCTCGATCGTGGTCCCTGAAGTTCCTCTGGACGGACTGCTTCTGGGCAACCCGGAGGACATCTACGCCGACGCAATCGCCAGCAAGCCGTCCATCAAGGCTGAGCAGTTCCGTCTCGATGCCACCGAATATTCAATCAAGAGCGCCAAGGGAGCCTTCCTTCCTTCGATATCGGCAAGCGGAGGTCTGGGGACCAACTACTACACCACGAGCAGTGCTCCTTCCGGTTCGTTCTATGACCAGGTCAAGCACAATTTCAGCCAGTATCTGGGTCTGTCGCTGAGCGTTCCCATATTCACCGGATTCCAGGCCAGGAACCAGGTCAGGGCGGCGGAACTGAACCGCACCAACCAGCTCCTGCAGCTTGAGAATACAAAGAAAAGCCTGTACAAGGAGATACAGCAGGCATATTACAATGCCGTCGCCGCCAGGGAAAGGTACCACTCGAGCATCAGTGCAGAAGACAGCGCCAAGGAGTCCTTCGAACTCGTAAAGGCCAAATATGAGAACCAGAAGGCCAACATAACCGAGTTCAACGAGGCACGCAACAACTGGTTCTCCGCCGAATCCAACCTGGCCCGCGCCCGCTACGAGTATCTGTATTCCGTCAAGCTTCTCGATTTCTATCGGGGAAGGAGCCTTGAATTCTGACATAAGATTCTTTATATTTGTCTTCTGACAAAAGAAGACGGATATGAAAAGATGCTTCGCACTGCTGACGATCCTGCTCTGTTGCGTTTCTGCCTGGAGCCAGGACGATGAATATGCACTCGATGAATGTACCAGCATTGTCGTAGGAAGGCTGGCTTCGACCGATGGTTCGGTCATCACATCACACACCTGCGACGGAGTTTCGCGCACCTGGATCGACGTGGTTCCGGCTGCGAAGCATTCCAGGAACGAGAAATTCCAGGTTCTCAAGAACACCCGCAAGACTTCCTTCAGGGGAGATACCACCGGGGTCCGGTTCGCCGGTGAGATTCCTATGCCGAGGAGGACCCTCCAGTACCTCAACACCGCTTATCCTTGCCTCAACGAGAAGCAGGTCGCGATGGGAGAGACCACCTTCACGGGTCCTGACACCCTCCGGAACAATAAAAGCATGTTCTATATCGAGGAACTTGCCCGGCTCGCGCTTATGCAGTGCGACAACGCCCGTGACGCCATCAAGGTGATGGGTGCGCTTGCAGAGAAGTACGGCTATGCCGACGGAGGTGAATGCCTCACTGTCATCGACAAGAAAGAGGCCTGGTTCTTCGAAATCCTCGGCAACGGAAAGGACAGGATAGGGGCCGTCTGGGCCGCCCAGAGGGTTCCGGACGACGAGGTCGCTGTCTCGGCCAATATCGCCAGGATCGGGAAGCTGGATCTCAAGAACAAGGATTACTTCATGGCCTCATCCAACGTGGAGGAGGTTGCCAAGGAATATGGGCTCTGGGACGGCGAAGGCGATTTCATATTCTATAAAGCCTACCACGGATCCTACGGCAGCGGCAAGAATTTCAAGGAGAGGGAATATTTCGTACTGAATGCCCTCGCCCCGTCCCTCGGACTTACTATGGATATGGACGAGCTGCCGTTCTCGGTAAAACCGGAAGGGAAGGTGGATGCCAGGAAGGTCATGGAACTCCTGCGCGGCACCTATGAAGGCACTGGACTGGATATGTGCAAGAATGTCCTGATGACCACTCCCGGGAAGAACGGCAAGCCAGATGTGACCAAGGTCAGCCCTATCGCCAACCCCTGGCTTACCACTGACACCCGCAACACCTTGAATACCATAGCTCCGGGTACAGTCGAGTTCTCCCGAACCCTGGCCGTGGCCTGGTGCTCCCACTCGACGGTGATCCAGTGCAGGGACTGGCTCCCTGATGCCGTAGGTGGCGTCTGCTGGTATGCCCTGGACAACCCCGGCGAGAGCCCGAGGTTCCCGATATTCGCCGGCAATACCGAAGTCCCGGCAGCTTTCGATACCTGCGGACACCGCCGCTACAAGGCTGACTGCGCCCTATGGACATTCCGCAGGGCGAACCGTCTGGCTACCGTGGCCTGGCAGAAGAACAAGAAGAGGGTGAACGACGACATCCTGGCCATCGAAGAACTGGGATTCGAAGGTCTTCCTGAAGTGGAGAAGAACCCCACCACGGAGAACCTCAACGCATATACCAAGAAAATCTACGACGCCGCTGCCAGGAAATGGGCTGAGCTGGAGGTTTACCTCTGGGAGAAACACGGAAGAGGATTCTGAGACATCTCTTCCAAGGCCGGACGAAGGATTTCCCCGATCTTTTCGGTTTCAATCAAGAATCCATCGTGCCCGTAAGGGGTATCGATGAGAAAGTACCGTGCGCCAGGGACCATCTCGGACCACGGTTTCATATCCTCCGGAGGGAACAGCTCGTCGGATGACATACACACGAAGCAGCAGTCTGCCTTGATTCCCCCGAGGACTTTTTCGACGCCTCCCCTGCCTCTTCCTACATTGTTGCTGTCCACTTCGTTGCAGACGTACAGGTAGGAATATGCATCCCATTCCTTGACAAACTTGGAGCTCTGGTGACGATAGTATGAACCGGCCTTGTCTGCGAACATCACGTCTTCCGAGTCTTCGGTCTGCTTGAAAAGGCCCTCTTCGCAACGATAGGTAAGGAGGGCGATTGTCCGGGCCGCCTTCAGGCCGTCCATCCCGCCTTTCAGGGTCTTGCGTTCCATAAAAGTAGGATCTGCAAGCAGGGCCATCTTCATCGCTGAATTGAATCCGGTCAGCCACGGAGTCACCCTGGCTCCGGTAGCGATAAAGAATATCTTGCTGAACAGCTCCGGCTTCCAGGCAACCCATTCGAACGCCATGAATCCGCCCATCGAGGTGCTGACTACCATATCGATGGATGGGATGCCGAGGGACTCCCTGAGAAGATCGAAGGCCACAACCGTATCGTGTACTGTAACCTTCGGAAAATCAAGATAATATGGCTTCCCGGTCTTGGGATTGACCTGGGCCGGACCGGAAGATCCGCAGGCCGAACCGAGGACGTTGGCGCATATTACGAAATATTTATCGGTGTCTATGGTCTTCCCAGGGCCTACGAGGTCAGGCCACCATTCTCCCTCGGCATCCGAAGAGGCCGTCAGGGCGTGCAGCAGCCAAATTACTTTCTTGTCCGGGGAATATCCCGAAGGTGATGTATGATAAACGACTTCAAGATTGTCTATGCTTCCTCCCGCCTCGAAGTCAAACCTTCCCTTGTGTCTGTAGATGTGTCTGATCATTGTCAAACTTGTTTCTCTTCTGCCTTCCTCCTGCACAACCGGTCAACCCAGGCCGCCGCAACCACATTGTCGGAAGTATTCAGCAATGTAGCAGGAATATCGACCAGCGTACTTATGACCAGCAAGGTCGCTGCGAATCCCGGTTCGATCCCAAGGAAGGAACAGGCCAGTATTTCAGCCGCCATACCTCCGACCGGAATGGCCCCGACAACGAGGCTGGTAAGTATCGCAATCCCGACGATTTCGAAGCAACCATATCCGCTCAGGCCGAAGAATGCCACGGTGAACACTATCCTGAGCACTCCGGCGATGACGGATCCATCCTTGTGTATGTTGATGCCGATAGGTATCACCGACTCGGCCACCGTCTCCGCGGTTCCCATCTTCTTCGAGGCCTGGATGCTCATCGGTATGGTAGCGGCACTGGAGCAGGACGAAACTGCCAGAAGGGCCGGTCCGGGGATATATTTCCAATAATCCTTCACCGCTTCCTTGCCTCCGAGGATGGCCATATAGGCCGTATTCACTGCGAAGAATACCACGACGGTGACGGCAAGGAATATCAGCAGGGTGTTAAGGTAGCCCCCTACGATCTGGCCGCCTATCTTGCCTGTCAGGTCGGCGAAATAGCAGCCCAGGCACAGCGGGGCCGCAAACATCAATATCCGCATAACCTCCATCACCACGGACATTCCGCTATGGAGCAGCCGTGCTACAGGCTCCCCTTTTTCTCCTGCAAGGGCAGTCGCTATCCCGAAGAAGCCGGAGAATACTATCAATGGCAGGAGCTTGGTGTGGCTGAGAAGCTTGGAGAATTCGTCGACGGTGAACATATTCACTACGGTCTTGGCTACGGAGTTGCCTCCTATCACCAAACCTCCGACTCCCGTACGCTCAGGCGGGATCCTGGTAGCGAACTGGCCGAGTGGGTTCCAGAACTCGCAGACCAGCCAGGTCAGGACTCCGGCGACCACCGACATGACGAGGAAAACCACGACCGACCAACCCAGCACGCTTCCAACCTTCCGGTCCCTGGTCATCCTGTACATAGAAGAGGCCACGCTTAAGAAGACCACCGGAACGACAAGCACGAACATCAGGTTCAGGAACAACTCGCCGACCGGCTTGACGACCGATGCGGATGGGCCGAGAAGGGCTCCGCAAAGAGCTCCGATGCCTACACCGAGCAGGAGCAGCAAAGTCTGGCCGTAACTATTCAGGAATGTGCTTTTCATTGGTTATCCCAGATTTCCGGAGTACAAATTTAACAAATTCCACTGTAATCGCCCCAAAAACCACCGATAACATTCATCCGGCCCGCCGACGGAAGGCACAAAGGTTTCCGCGAGGGCCGAGGATATATGACGGATTATTATTCCCGAAACAAAAAATGCTATATCTTTGCAGTCAGGTATATTTGGATGCAGATATGGGTTACAGGATAGGCAATGGTTATGACGTACACGCGATCCGGGAAGGATTGCCGATGTGGCTTTGCGGAATAAAGGTAGACAGCGACAAGGGTTTCGTCGCCCATTCGGACGGAGATGTCGCCATCCACGCTCTCTGCGATGCCCTGCTCGGTGCTGCGGCACTTGGCGATATCGGACTGCACTTTCCTGACAGCGACCCCAAGTACAAAGGCATTGACAGCAAGGTCCTGCTCCGGAAAGTCGTGGAAATGACCGCTGCCAATGAATATGCGATCGGGAACGTGGACATCACGATAGCCCTCCAGGAACCCAAGCTCCGCCCATATATCGACAAGATGAGGGAAACCCTTGCCGCTACGATGGGGATAGACGTCTCCCGGGTTTCCGTCAAGGCGACCACTACCGAAAGGCTCGGTTTCGTGGGGCGCGGCGAAGGCTGTGAAGCCTGGGCAACCGTCCTGCTGACCGGTAAACAGCTGACCGGCAAATAAGAAGCAGAATGTCTCCTGCTGCAATCATACTCACTGTACTCGCTTATTTTGCGGTGATGCTGGCCGTGGCGGCCGTATCGTCGCGGAACACCAGCAATGAAGGCTTCTTCAACGGAGGAAGGAAAGCCCCGTGGTGGATCGTCGCGATAGCGATGATAGGAGCCCCGATGTCGGGAGTGACCTATGTCTCCGTGCCCGGAATGGTCGGCCTGGGAGGTACGGCTATGGGGTATATGCAGATGGTCCTGGGGTTTTTCGTGGGCTATCTGGTGATCGCCTTCGTGCTGACCCCCGTCCTGTTCAGGATGAATATGGTATCCATATACCAGTACCTGGATGAAAGGTTCGGGATCGCCTCCCACAAGACCGGAGCGTGGTTTTTCTTCATCTCAAAGATCCTTGGCGCCGCAGTCAGGCTCTTCCTGGTCTGCGTCACCCTGCAGTTGATGGTATTCGATCCCTTGGATCTCCCCTTCCTGCTCAACGTCGCCATAAGTGTCGGAATCGTCCTGCTGTATACATTCTGGGGAGGAGTCAAGTCCGTGATATGGACCGACACCTTGAAGACCGTGTGTATGGTCGCATCCATAGTCCTGGCTATCGTGTTCATCGCCAAGGACCTCGGTCTCGGGTTCTCCGGGATATGCCGGACCATCAAGGACAGCGAGTATTCCAGGATATTCTTCTTCGACGACGTCAACCACAAGGAATATTTCTGGAAACAATTCCTTTCCGGAGTGTTTACCGTGATCGCGATGACAGGCCTGGATCAGGACCTGATGCAACGCACTATGGCCAGCCGCAACGCCAAGGATTCACGGAAAAACCTGATAACCAGCGGATTGCTCCAAATCCCAGTAATATTCCTGTTCCTCTGCCTCGGTGTCCTGCTGTATGTTTTCGCACGGGCCAAAGGTATTCCCCAGACCGGTGATACCTTGTTCCCGGCCGTCGCCACCGGAGGATGGCTTCCTCCAGTCGCAGGAATATTCTTCGTGATAGGGCTTGTCTCCTGTGCATATACTGCGGGAGGCTCCGCATTGACCGCGCTGACGACTTCATTCACGGTGGATATCCTCGGGACCAAGGGCAGGACAGACGGACAGGTAACCTCCGTCAGGAAGAAAGTCCACCTCGCGATGGCCGTCCTGATGGGAGCGGTGATCCTTGTATTCCATTTCCTGAATACGACTTCCGCCATCGATGCCGTGTACAAGCTGGCTAGCTATACCTACGGCCCGATCCTGGGAATGTTCGCTTTCGGACTGTTCACGCACAGACAAGTAAGGGACAGGTGGGTACCGCTCGTGGCAATACTCTCACCTGTCCTCTGCTTCATCATCCAGTCCAATTCGGAAAGATGGTTCGGAGGCTATACCTTCTCCTATGAGATCCTCCTTATCAACGCGTTGTTCGCCTTCCTCGGCCTGTATCTCCTGTCTATTGGAATGAAGCCAGGGCCTCGTCAACCTCTTGACGTGTAGGCACTGCCGACTGGGCTCCCGGCCTGGTGACGGCTATGGAAGAGGCAACGGTCGCGAAACGGGCAGCCTGCACCAGGTCCTTGCCCTCTGAAAGGGCGGTCACCAATGCTCCGTTATAGACATCGCCGGCTCCTACGGTATCGACTGCGGTCACTTTACGTGAAGGGACCACCACCTTCTGGGAGGAGTTGCATACCACCGAACCGGAACTGCCCATCGTCACTATCACGTTACCGACTCCCTTGCCGAGAAGGATATCTGCTGCCTTGAAGGCATCCTCGACGGATCCGATGGTGATTCCGGTCAGTTTCTCCGCCTCTGTCTCGTTAGGAGTGATAAGCCATAGTTTCCCGAGCAGCTCGGAAGGGATCTCGCCGGCCATAGGTGCCGGATTGAGGACCACCTTGACATTCTTCGCGGCGGCGATGTCCGCAGCGTGACGGACCGTCTCGAATGGGATTTCCAGCTGCATCAGAAGGAACTCCGCCCCGTCCATCTCCGTCTCCGCGGCATCGATATCCGAAGGAAGCAGTTCACGGTTGGCCCCCGGCGCAACCGCAATGCTGTTCTCGCCATCGTCAGCTACGAATATCAGGGCCGTACCTGTAGGAGAAGCGGAACTGAATTTCATCTTTGAAGTATCGATCCCGTCGGAAGCGAATACATCCTTAAGCATACGCCCCTGCATATCGTCTCCGACGCACGTCAGGAACAATACGTCACCTCCCAATCTGCCAGCGGCGACTGCCTGGTTGGCACCTTTGCCGCCGTTGGCCTGCATAAAACGACCATCTCCGATGGTCTCCCCCGGACGGGGAAGTCTCTCGACATAGATGTTCATATCTATGTTGGAGCTGCCTGCAACGATGATTTTACTCATATCTCAATAAAAATTAAAAATTGCCTCTACCAAAAATTGATTTCAGAATCCATCCAATGGAGACGGTCCTGATAGAATTTCTGCATATACTTTACTTCGGCCATATAGTCACCAAGGACTACCACGTTCGGCCATACATAGGTTTCAAGGATATCCCAGCTCTCGAAATTGCGGTGCGCTGCCCCGCTGAGCCGCGAAGCCAGGGAAGGGATTTCCTCCCCGAGCGCTTCCAGGGAAGGATACACCTCCTTCCAGCGGGATTTGACCGCGGCGACGAATGAGGGATCCTTGAACAGATACCAGTACCAGCCCGTTCCGGGGCCTTCCTGGGAATAATTGCGGATATACCACCCCTTGTACGAGTTATCCATCCCGGGATGCCCGGAAAAATAATCGCAGTTGCCCAGGGCGAGGTCGAAATCCCATACGTGCGGAAAGACCAGCAGGCCTCCCTGTTCCAGGGTCAGGAACTGGCTCTTGAACAGGTCCGCATCGATGTTCTTCGTCAACTCCTGGATTATGTACTGGTTGACGAAGGAAGGTATGTCTATCTTCGAAGGATACCCCTCGGCGGGGTCCCCCGGATTGTCGGACAACAGGCATTCTTCGAATGATTCCAGGAAGCCCTTGACATAGGCTGTACGCTCCTCCGAAGGGTTTTCCGGCTCCTGGAACTGAATAGGAATATTCATTCCGGTACGGAACCATACCGGCTGGTCTATGCCTGCCTCTATTTCCAGATAATTCCCCTCCGGGGTTACCTGCACCCGATTGGAGGAAACTTTCTTGTGCTCCGTGAAAGAATAACAACCCTGATACCGGTCATTCAGATAGACTTCCACCTGATGGATGACCGGGGTCCAGGACATACCGCATATCGCCGAAATGCGCATCGCCACGGTATTCCGGAGCAGAGTCTTGTCGGCATAGTTCGCCAGCAGGACCCAATCCTTGTCTTCCGGTATTCCGAAGATGGATGCTTTCTTGTCCAGCTTGATCCTGTAAGGCTTCTTCGGCATTCCCCAGGTGGAATTCCCGCGCCCCCTGATATTCATCGTCCCCTCGAAATGCTCCATATCCGAATATCTCCTCTCGGGGTCGTCTATGACTATCCTTCCGGGAACATATTCAGTCTTGGAGGTAATCGCCGCTCCGCCGTTGGTATAGATCCTGACGGTCGGGAAATCTTCAGTGAGGGCTACCGTATATGATACGGAACCTCCGCCGGCCAGGTCGATCCTGAGGCTGGTCTTCTTGCCGAAATCCAGGGCGTCTCCGCCCAGGGGACTTCCGTCCAGCAACAAGGACTTGCCCCTGTAAAGGATACGCGGTTTGAGCAGGAAACCTTCGGAACCGGCCGGAAGCTTACCCGTAACCATATCCCCTGAAGGCTGCAGGACAAGGTCTTCCGACAGGGAAGGGTTGTCTTCCTTGAGGAAACTCAAGCTGTGGAGCGAGCGTTCCGGAGAGTCCGGGATGAACAGGATATGTCCGTTGGACAAGCCCAGATAGAGGAAGTGGTAGTCATAAGCCACCCAGGAAAGAGAGGCTTCTCCGTCCGGGACGGAGCCCTCGGACGGCTGGCCGGCTTCCGGAAGGGGGGCTATCCTGCAATCAAGCACCTCCACCCTCCTGGTGTCGACGGACACGGGATCCCCGCTGCTGAAAACTATCTCGGCCTTGTCCCCCGTAACGTTCACCTTACGGAAATACTTGGAAGAATAATAGTTGGACAGCAGGGTTGCGCGTACTTCCTCCACCTGCGCTTCCGGGTCCGTCCTTTCGCAGGAAACCGGGAACACAAGGAGGAAGGCCAGCAGAATCATCTCCGGCCAGTATGGAGAATGCCTTCTCAAGTTTTAGGACGGGTCACTGTACGGACCCGCTTGTTCAGTTTTGTCTTGTAAATATGGTAGGTCCACTCACCGTGATTGCCTTTCGAGGCATCTACGTCAGGGGCCTGCTTGCTTACCGTGAAATATACCGTAGGAGTCTCCCATTCCTTGACGTGTCCGAAACTGTCGCGCGACAGACCGGAATTGTGGTTGCGGGGGAATCCGCTAAGCGTCTCGTCGATCCGGGCCAGCGCAGTCCATCTGCCGGTTCCGTTGAGGAACGAATCCAGATCCATATAGTCTACCTCCTGTGCGACAGGGATGTAGGAAGGATACGACGAAGGATGGGGCTGGACAGGACGGACCATCACGATCTTGTTGTCGTCGGGAGCTATCGCGAAGTCGGAATTGCACGTATAGTCGGAGGAACCGTTGAGGTTCTCCAGTCCTGCCGCGTTCATATCCCTGGCAGTTCCAAGGGACGGTGCGGACATATCGGAAAGGTCCATCTCACGGTATGCCACCCTCGTCCCCGACATATCACCGATGGTGTAGGTCAGGAGCACTTTCCCCTTCTTGTCAAGAGATACCGCCGATGGCTGGCCGACTCCCCAGGAACGGGCGCTCCCTCCCAGGGACTGGTCTCCTTCTTCCGGCCAGGTCTTCTTTACGAGCTGCTCCGGATACTTCACCCAGGAGGTCGCATCCAGGTCGTTGCTGAAGGCCACCCCTATCTCGTTGTAGTAATATTCATTCGGATTGCTCAGGAAGAACAACGCATACTTGTAGACGGTACCGTCCATCTTGAACGAACCTTCAATCACGGAAGGGTCGCAAGTGTGATGACTGTCCCAGGAAAGGCTTGGCTGAAGGACACTTACCGCGGCCGTATGGGTCCCGTTGGCGTTTTCTACGATATGGTAGATGTTGTCCACCATTACTCCCTGGTTGGGGTTGCCGCAGAAATACACGTGGGAAGTCCCGTCGGAATTGGCTATGACCGAAGGGCAGTAGGAATACCTTTTCTGCCCCGTGAAGCCGAACACGAACGAAGGTTTCGAGAATATATAGTCAGTAACCTCGAAAGTCTCTTCCGGGACATCGGGATCGGTACCTCCGCAAGCTGTCAGCGACAGGAGGACCGCAAGGATGGTGGATATGCGGAAATACTTGTTCATTTCTTTTTCGGTTCGGAAGAAATAACTTCCACGAAATGTTCGAGGATGGCTTTCGCCTGGTCCTCCGTTACGGCCAGGTAGCGGCGAGTGCCGGCTTCATCAGCCTCGAACAATGTAGATCCTTCTTCTGTGACGACGATGCGCCCGGGCTCCGATACCGTAAACCAATCCCCGCCTTCGACTGCATACAGGACCGCTGTCGGATCCCAGGTAGGACGGTCGTATGGCATAGGAAGGTACGCTTTGTAAGCCTCGACTACAGGATGATGCGGAGCCCAGCCGAAATCGTTTTCGATGCTGGTGGCCGGATACTGGATCTGGATCCCGACCTCGAAAGGAGAGGTCACCACCGGCGTCGGCCATTCCCCGAATATGACTTTGGCTGCAGGAATATCCTTTACCACATTGTATTCGTGAAGCGAAGGATCGTTGAAACAGCCGGCCATGGTAACCAGAAGCTTGACCTTCTTCCCGACAAGCTCCTTGCCCGAAAGCGGCGAGAACTCGTCTCCTGGTGTTTCCAGGAGGCGGATCAGGTTGGTGGAGAATCCGACTGATGCTATTACCACGGAGTTGTCGGGCTCTCCTGCAAGCAGCTTGCGATACAGGGTCACCGCCTCCGGATAGTTGTCATAATCCGGATGGGAACGAGCGAACAACGGATTCCCCAGGCTGTCCTTGAGGTCCACGACCGCCTTTGCGTAATTGACAGCATCGGTCTCGCAGTCAGCCCCGTCCCGGATGATTCCGATCGGGATGTCAGGGTAGCCGTACCAGGTGTTCAGGATATCGGCATATTCAGCAGGTGCCTGTCCGTTCTTGTTGAGGTTTACCGCCAGGATGCGGATCTTTCCGGCATCCTGGTATTTGTACAGGAGATCCAGGGCAAGGGCGTCGTCCACGTCATTGCCCAGGTCCGTTTCCATTATGACTGTCAGGGGTGCCTCGGCGTTCCCTGCAGCCTCCTTATGTCCGCAAGCGGTCAGGACGGAAGCCACCACCGCCGCGGCTAACAAAAGCTTTTTCATTTCCGATTACTTTCTTCTTGTCAGATCGAACACAGCCGAGTACAGGTCGTACGACCAAAGCCAGTCGTCCCCCAACACTCCGGTGGTGAAGAATACCGTAAGCTTATCTTCATCGGGAAGATAACCCTTCTCATCCGTCAGGAAACCCGGGTTGTGGTTGCGGGGAAAACCAGAATATTCCGGGGTGACATAACCCAGCACCTCCCAGGGATCCTCTTCTGCGAATATATCCCCGTCCAGCGGAATCCTGGCTACCCTGCAGAGGTCTCCGACCCAGGTAGGAACCACTTGCTCGTATCCTTCGGATTTCATTTCGGACACCATATACAAGTGATCCTTGCCTAGCGCAGGATAGGAGTTCGGCCGCAGGTGCGGGATGTCCTCCTGTTCGCCCAGGCGTATATTGTCCAGGTCGTTCAGGATAACTTCCCTGCGGGAATATCCGGTCGTGGATCCTGTGTTGTGGTAATAAACCACGATGGTGGAATCGTTCTTCACCAGGCTGGTGCTCTGGCCGGTCCCCCAGGTGTCAAGATCTTCGTACGGGATGATAGGGTTGCCTTCATACTTGATGTAAGGCCCTTCGATAGCTTCCGAGACAGCCAGACCTATCTGGTTGTGATTGAACCACTGGTCCACTCCGAGGTAGGTCATTATGTAGTTGTATGTCTTGCCCTTGTACCTTGTCTTCAAGGCCCTTACGTCAGGATCGCAGATATGGATATGGTCCCATCCCGTTTCGGAAGGGGCTATTATCTGCGTCCCGGGCTGCCATACGTAGCCGTCTTCGGTCGGAATCCCTTTGTAAAGATAGACGTAATCGATGATCTCGAAAGGATTCTTGTTCTCGCAGAGGAAGCCGTAGATGATGCCGTAGCCGTCTATGATGAAACTGGGGGCATAATCGTAGTGGCCGGCACCTCCGCTCAGTTCGAACCGCACCTGCGGAACAACCAAGGATCCTGATGCATCCTTTCCGTCCCGGCAGGAAACCGCCAGGACGGAAAGGAACATCAAGATTGGAAACAAGATCCTGCGCATCTAGTCTTCGATTTCGAGGATCTTCACACAACGGACAGGTGCAGCACGTACCTTCTGTCCGTCTCCCCAGCCCCAGGCATCAGTATAACCCCAGCTGGAGAGGAACATACCACCCATAGTCTTGTTAAGAGAAGTCGCTGTTCGAATGACGACGAGCCAGTCACGGTCCCAGTTGCCATATTCGTTGAGCCATCCTGACTGAGGGAAGAAAAGGGCTCCGCTGGCCGTGATGTTCTCCTTGGTGAGTCCGGCAGCGATGGACTTGTCCACGCCGACGATGTAGCCGCGGCGCTTGAATCCGTTGGCTGCGGTACCGTCGACTGAGACTGCCTTCAGGTTGGCCTCTGAATCACCGAGAAGGTCGCAGACCTCCTGGCCGGTAGGAACACGCCAGCCCTCCGGGCAAGGATTGTTGGTCCAGGCGTTCGTGACCCAGTCGTCGCCCTCGGAAGGAACATAGCTGTTCACCGCAGCGACGAAATCAGGATTGGCTTTGCCGCCTACCCAGCCTTCCTTGCGGTTGAACTGGTAGCAGTAGCCGATGTCATCGATCTCTTCCGTAAAGGTACCAGGCTTGCCGACGTTGCGGTTGGCCCAGATAAGGCCGTTGATCAGGACCTCGTCGTCAGCCAGGGTAAGCAGACCCTGGACTATCTTCGTCTTGAGGGTCTTCTGTCCATTGGAGACAAGAAGTACCATCGAACGGTTCTTGACGAAGGAATTTGACTGGCTTACACGAGCCTTGAAAGTGCCTGGTCCGCTGCCTGAAGTCTGTTCAAGCACGCACCAGTCTGTCTTGGAGGTATTCACTTCACCGATTTCCACCGTCCAGTTCTCATCGCCTGTGATGGTGAACTCTATCTCGCCGCCTTCAGCCGGGACGGCAGCAGCGACAGGATATACCGCAAACAAGCAATCGTCGCTTTGGATCTTGTAGGTAGGATCCTCGATCCAGGTCGCCTCATTCTTGGTGCAGGCAAGCTGCAGGGAGACCAGGACAGCGCCGATCAATATATAAATGATCTTCTTCATAATCATCAATAATTAGGGTTCTGCTCAAGGTTTGGATTGTTGTCGCACTCACGCTGCGGGAGAGGGAGCCTCTCGTGCTTGCCGAGAACGAAATTGTTGAAGTCCACGTCTCGTTTCTGGATATCCTTCACTGTGGCATCATCGAAGCCCCAGCGCTTGAGGTCGATCCAGCGGACACATTCGAATGCTGTCTCGAGAGCCCTCTCGATCTTGATGTGCTCCTTGAATGCAGCATAGTCGGACGAGATCTTGGCTCCGTCATAGTAGGTACTTTCAGCAAGGGTAGGAAGGCCGACACGGGTACGCACCCTGTTGACATATTCCACAGCCTTGGCGTTCGGGCCCTTGTTCACTTCGTTCAGGACCTCGGCGTACAGCAGGAGCATATCCGCGAGTCGGATTGAACGGAAGTTGTTGTCGTTCCAGTAATACAGAGGCATAACGTCGGTGGAGTACTTCTTGATGAACACTCGGTTGCCGCTGTCGGAATAACCGTCAGACCAGGTCTTTCCGTAGATCAGCTGGTCTCCGCGCTCAGGGAAGTCTGTGGTAGCCTGATCATACCAGCAAGTGTAGTACAGACGAGGGTCGTTCTTGCCGTCGGTAGTCTTCTCGCGCTTGAAGTATTCGACGATCCACCTGTTGCCTTCCACGTTGTTCCAGCCGGTGCCCTTAGGGGACTGGTTGACCTCGATCTGGGTACCCAGCTGAGCGTTGGCGTCGCGGTAGTTGTCGGTCTGGTCGAATCCTACGTAGTTCACGAGCGAGAACTGGATCTCGTACAGGGACTCTACGTTGTTCTCCTTCTTGTTGTTGAAGTTGTCCTTCCAGTCAGGTTCCAGGGAATATATTCCCTTTCCTTCACCTTCGACGATCCATTCCAGGCATTTGGCCGCATCAGACCACTTGTGGTGCTGTGCATAGTAGCGGGCAAGGAGACCGTAGGCGGAACCCTTGGTAGGGCGTGCCCTTTCCTTGGTACGGGTCAGCGGCAGGTATCCGATAGCCTCGACCAGGTTGCTCTCCATTTCCTCGAAAATCGCATCCGGGGTGGAATTCGCCGGCTGGTCACCTGCTGAAGAGGTATGCAGCAGCAGCGGGATGTTATCCCAGAGAGCTACCATATAGTAATAGTAGAAGGCCCTGAGCCAGAGAGCCTGACCCTTGATGTCCAGGCGGTCCTGCTCGTCAGCGAACACTATGTTGGTGTCGTCGATGTGGTCGAGAACCTGGTTGGCCCTGTTGATGGCTGTCCAGTGCTCTCTCCAGATCTTTGCCTGGCCTTCTGCGAAGTTGTAGTCGGTATACTTGAACTTGGTCCACTCGTTGAGCTCCGTCCAGCCGGCATAGCTGACACCGTCGTCGGCCATTCCGTTGAGCTGGGTGTAGATGTTTCGAGTCCACGTTCCCTGACGGTAGAACATATTGTAGACTGCGATCAGATTGGTGTTCATGTCCTCCTCGGTCTTCCAGTACATACTGGTGTTGAGGCTGTTGCCGTTCTCGATGTCGATATACTTATCCCCGCAGGAGGAAAAGACTGTCAATGCGGCAAGGACGCAAGCGAAAACTGATATATATCTTTTCATCTTAGTCCGGTATTAGAAGGTGAATGAAACGGCGAACTGTACGGAACGAGGGTTCGGGAACGAACATCCGTCATATCCGATGGAGTAGATGCCGCTGTCAGCGAACTCAGGATCCAGACCCGTGTACCTGGTGAAAGTCAACAGGTTCTTTCCGATGACGGAGAAACGGATCGTATCCATTCCGATCTTCTTGACGATGCTCACAGGAAGTGAATATCCGAAAGCGATGTCACTGAAGCGCCAGAAGGAACCGTCCTCGAGCCAGCGATCCTGGTCACCGCGGGAGTTGCGGGAATCGCCGTAGATGATACGAGGAGTGTTCGTGGTAGGATCTTCCTGGGTCCAAGGCTTGTAACCGTTGAAGTTATTGTTGTTGTTGACAAAGTCACCGGCAGTAGCCTTGGCACCGTTGAATACCAGGTGGCCGAAGCGGCCGTATCCCTGGATGCTCATATCGAAGCCCTTCCAAGCCATGCTGAAGTTGAGTCCGGCATAGAGTTTCGGCCAAGGGCTTCCGACTACCTGGCGGTCAGCAGAAGCGATCTGTCCGTTGCCGTCATAGTCGTCGTACTTGATGTCTCCAGGCAATGCCGTAGGCTGGATGATCTTGCCTTCGGCGTTGACATAGGAATCAACTTCCTCCTGAGTCTGGAAGATGCCCAGGGTCTTGTAGAGATACCACATACCCAGAGGCTGTCCGACCTCGGAAATGGAAGTGGAGGTATAGGAAACGGTGGAATCATAACCCAGCTTGAGGATCTTGTTCTTAAGCGTGGATACGTTACCGTTGATGGAATAGCTGAAGTCACCTACGTGGTCGTTCCAGCCGAGTTCCAGTTCTATACCCGTATTCTGCAGGGAACCGGCGTTGACGGTAGGAGCGCCGCCTTCGTTACCGGTGGTCCAGAGGATAGGAGCACCGAGCAGGAGGTCCGTACTCTTGGAGAGGAACCATTCGGCTGAAGCCGTGAACCTGCGGTTGAGTGCTGTCAGGTCGACACCGACGTTGGCGGTGGTCTTCCTCTCCCATACCAGGTCGTTGTTGGTCAGGTTGGAGAGAGTGATACCGACAGCCTTGTCATCACCTTCCATGATTGCACGCGGAGCGGTGTTCAGGGTCGAAACATAGTCCCAGGCACCGATGTTCGAGTTACCGAGGGTACCGTAGTTTGCCCTGAGCTTGAGGTCGTCTATCCAGGAAACGTTGAAGAACGGTTCCTTGCTGATACGCCATCCGATGGAAGCCGATGCGAAGTTTGCCCAGCGGTTGCCGGCAGGGAGACGGGAAGTACCGTCCCGGCGGGCTGTCAGCTGGAGCAGGTAGCGGTCGGCGAAGGAATAGTTGAGACGTCCGAAATAGGAGATGAGGGCATATTCGATATAGCTTCCGGTCGCCGTCTGGGTGCCGGTAGCGGAACTGATAGAAGTGATGTAGCGGTCTCCGATCGTGAGAGGATTGAGCTTGCTCTCACCGCGGTACTCCTCGTGGAAGGTATCGTACGAGAAACCGGCTACGGCGTTTATCACGTTCTGGCCGACAGTATAATCGAAATTATAGGTATTCTCTATGATGATCCTGTCGTGCTTTGCGGTAGAGTAGCCGATCGATGCAGCGTCATCGCCCTGTCCCATAGTCCAGTTGCCCTTCTTGCGGAGTGATGAAGTCTCTCCGAAGTAGTTCTTGTAGGACACGTTCAGCTTGGTGGAGAATATGTCTTTCCAAAGATGCAGCAAACCATAGACATCTCCGTAGAGGTATTGCTGTCCGTTCTCCGCGTGATACAGCTCTTCGTATCCGACCGGGTTGAGAGCATAGGTGTTGGCCCTGTCCGGGTCTCCGTAGCCGTATCCGCCAGGATGGCTCTCATCGTATACCGGAATGGTAGGAGGCATAGCGATGAAGTTGGACCAGATCCATCCGGTAGCAGTGTTGAGCTTCTGGGTGTTGGATTTGTTGAAGAAGAAGTTCTCTCCGAATTCGAAGATGCCCTTTCTTCCGGAAGTATTGATACGGAATCCCGTATGCTCGTAACCTGTATATCTCAAGGCACCTGCATCCCTCTTGTGGTTGGCGGACACATAGTAACGGATGTCGTTGTTGCCGCCGGAGAGGGAGACGTTGTAATTCTGGAGCAGACCGGTCCTGAGCATTTCACTCTGCCAGTCGGTATCTCCGTCGAAGTGGTTCTGGGTCTTGGTGACTCCCGAAACACCCTGGAGCATAGCCTCCTGGTATGCACGGTCGTCATACAGCTTGTAGGTCTCGGCATCCATCAGGTCGTAACGAGGCAGCCAGTAGAGCTGGGCTGAAGCGTCGGCGGTAACCTTGAGAGGGCCTGCCTTTCCTTTCTTCGTAGTGATGATGACAACGCCGCTCGCTGCCCTGGAACCGTAGATGGCGGCGGAAGATGCGTCCTTCAGGACCTGGATGGACTCGATATCGTCCACATTAAGTCCGAGTTCGCTTCCACCGTAGGAACCGTCCACTATGAACAGAGGAGAGTTGCCCGTAAAGGATCCGATACCGCGGATCTGGATCGCAGATCCGGAACCGGGCTGGCCGCTGCTGGTGATCTTGACACCGGAGGTCATACCCTGCATCGATTCAACGACGTTGCCGGTCTTGCGGTTGACCAGGTCCTGTTCACGGACGGTCGAGATGGATCCCAGGACGTCCTTCTTCTTCACGGTACCATAACCGATCACCACCGATTCCTGAAGGATGTCGGTAGCGAGGGAAAGGCTTCCGGGAACCTGGTTGGCAGGGAAGGTCTGAGTCTGGAAACCGACGAAACTGAACTCCAGTTCAGCCCCTGCAGGAACAGAGAGCGAATACTGGCCGGACATATCCGTCAGCACACCCGTCACAGTCTTTCCGCCGTCTTTCACGACTACGGAAACTCCGGGGAGAGGTTCCCCTTTTTCATCCGTGACAGTACCCCTCACCACATTCTGCGCGAATGCAAGGGAGCCTGTCCACAGCAGTGCAGCCAAAATGGGAACCAATCGGTTTCTTCCCATTCTGGCGATCTGTTTTTTGAGATCGAATGATTTCATATCATTTGGGTTTTTGAGAGATAATTGGTCATATCTTTGTCGAAAATTAAGAAAATCCTGAGGATTACGGATTTACCGATGTCCGTTTTTTTCGGTATGGCTCCGGGTTTTTAGCGCAACTTTTGCGCTAAAAATCAGATTTTAGCTACCGATGCTCCTTGGATTATGGACGGAAGCAGGCGGATCTGGGAGCCGGCCGAAACGGTCCCGCTATGGTCAAGATGATCGAGTAGGATCTTCACCGCCAGCTTCGCCATATTCTCCACCGGCTGGCTGATCCTCGTGATGGAAGGGGTCAGATAATCCATATAGAGATTGTCGTCGAAGGATATCAGGGATATGTCTTCCGGGACCGACAGCCCGGATTCGCGTATCGCTTTCAAGGCCCCCAGCATAATGTTGTTGCTGAGTGCGAAGACTGCCGTAGGAGGCTCCTTCCTGAACAGGAGCATCTTGGTGGAAAGGTAGCCGTTCTGGACGGAGAATTCGTCCCCTGCAAGGCTGGCATATCCGGTGAACCCCTCCTCTTCCATCGCTTTCAGGAAGCCTCTGACACGCTCCCGGTTGGGCATCGAGTCCAGCTCTCCCTGTATGCAGGCTATCCGGCGGTGTCCGGCACCTATGAGCAGGCGGGTAGCATCGTAGCCCCCCTTGAAGTTGTTGGTTGTCACATACGAGAGGCTGGAGTTCTCATAGAACCTGTCCACCAGCACCAGCGGCACCTTCTTCCCCACCATCTCCAGAACGGACGAATCCTGTCCGCAAGGTACAGCGATCATACCTTCCACACGGCGGAGGAGCAAGGCCCTGGCGCTCCTGTCCAGCCGCGCCGCATCCTCCATCGTATCCACAAGCATAGCGGTATAGCCGGATTTGTACAACTCCGATACTATATGGCTCGCCATATCCGCGAAATAAGGATTCGCGATGGATGGCAGCAGCAGTCCTATCATCCAGGAGCGTTTGCTCTGAAGGCTCTGTGCGGTGAAGGAAGGAATATATCCCGTGCGGGTCACCTCGGCCATTACGGCTTCCGCCGTCTCGCTGCTGATGCGGTATCTTTCGGAGTTGCCGTTGATCACCCGGGATACCGTCGTGACCGAACAGCCGCATTTCTCCGCGATGCTTTTCAGTGTGGTTTCTTTCATATCACAAATATAATAAAATTGCGCAACATTTGTGCAAAATGACTGTTGATGCTGTCGAATAATAATCGTACCTTAGCAATCAATATGGACAGACGATTGTTTTTGAAAGGAAGTTCTGCCGGGGTTATCGCCCTTGCACTGGCTTCAGACAAGGTATTCACATCCTGCGGAAAGGCCGGAAGTTCCGCTGACCTCCCTGCCATCAATCCCGCCGGAAATTACGACGTAGTGGTCTGCGGAGGCGGCCCTGCAGGATTCATCGCGGCCATCGCGGCTTCCAGGGGCGGCGCCAGGACGGCCCTGGTGGAGCGTTACGGCTTCCTGGGCGGTATGGCTACGATGGGATATGTGGCACCTATCAGCGAGTTCGCCTTCGCCGGAGAAAGAGTGATCGGCGGTATCCCCTGGGAGTTCATCGGACGGCTGGAGGAGATGGGAGGAGCCTTCGTGGAATGGCCAAAGGGCAACGTGGACTTCGACATAGAATTATACAAGCTTTGCGCCCAGCGGATGGTGCTGGAAGCCGGAGTGGATCTGTATATGCATTCGTCCCTTGTCGGATGCGAGCTGGAGGGCAGCAAGCTCGTCAATGTGATCATAGAGAACAAGAACGGACTCGAATCTCTCGGGGCGAAGCGCTTCATAGACGCGACCGGAGATGCCGATCTGTGCAACCTCGCTGGCGTTCCTATGCAACCTCGCGAAGATGGAGAAGTCCAGCCTTCTTCATTCTGTTTCGTGCTCTCCGGAGTAGATACCGACAGCGAACTTCTCCAGCGTTATATGCACCACAGCGGCAGGAATGGAGCCAGCGAGTGCAAGCCGATCCGCGAGAAACTCCTGAAACTCAAGGAGGAAGGAACCGAACTGCCGGATTTCGGAGGTCCGTGGTTCAACAACGTGATGCACAGGGGCAGCGTGGCCGTGAACATCACCCGCGCCGCGGCCGACTCGACGGACAACCGGGATTTCACCGCAGCCGAATGCCGGCTGCGCGAAGATATATTCACCTTCACTGAGGCTTTGCGCAGGATCGCTCCGGAGTTCAAGGATTGCTACGTGGCCTCCACGGCTCCCCAGGCCGGCATTCGTGAAAGCCGCAGGATACTCGGAATCCATACCGTGACTGCCGAGGAATATGTGTCCGGAATGGTATATCCTGACAGTATCTCGCGCGGTGCCCATCCTATCGACGTCCATTCCGGCAAGGGCACAGGGCAGGTGCTCATCAGGCTGCAACAGGCCGCTTACGTTCCTTACAGGGCGCTGATTACCAAGGACTTCCCGAACCTTCTCGTAGCCGGGCGCTGCATTTCGGCGGACCGGAAAGCCCTTGCCTCGCTGCGTGTACAGGCCAGCTGTATGGGTCTGGGACAGGCCGCCGGCACCGCAGCCGCCCAGAGTCTCAAGGAAGGCAAGGCGGTACAGGACATCGACACATCTGCACTCGTATCGAAGCTGCGCGAAATTGGGGCGATATTATAGCCATAAAAAAAATATATGTATATTTGATGGTTGTTTTTAGACCGCAACCACTTTTATAACACTGGAGACAGTATGCGAAAATGGATCCTATTTACGGCTGTTCTTTTCCTGCTTTCCGCCTGTAACGGCTCCCAGGTCAAGTTCAACGTAACCCGAAGCTATGACTGCGACGTGCTTGTCATCGGCGGCGGCCCTGCAGGAACCGCATCGGCAATCAGCGCCGCCCGCCACGGTGCAAAGACCATCCTGGCCGAACGCAACGGCGTCCTTGGGGGAACGGCTACCGCCGGCCTTGTCGCCCCGTTCATGTCATCTACCACCCCTGACGGAAAGACATTCCTGATAAGAGGCCTGTACGAGGAACTCGTGAACCGGATGGTGGCCCAGGGCGGAGCAATCCACCCTCTCGAGGCAAAGATCGGTTCCTGGACGGCCTACAGGGATAAAGGGCACCACGGCCTTACCACCTTCGACTACGAGTGCCTCAAGAGGACTCTTGAGGAAATGTGCACCGAGTCCGGAGTCGACCTGATGTACCATATGCTGTTCGTCAAGGCCGACACCAGGAAGGGAAAGATCAAGGCCGCCTATTTTGCCACGAAGGACGGCATCTGGAAAGTCACCGCGAAGGAATATATCGACTGCACCGGAGACGGAGACCTGGCCTACCAGGCCGGGGTTCCGGTCGTCATCGGGGACGGAGAAGGCGGTGTCCAGGCTGTTTCCCTGTTCTTCACGGTCCGGGGTGTTGACAAAGCCAGGATGGACGCCCACAACGCCAAGTGTCTCGCCGAAGGAGACTATGAGGGCCAATGGTATATGAATGAGATCAAGGCCGCCCGCGAGAAGGGAGAATTCCCTTCCTGGCGCAACAAGATCGCCTTGTTCGAGAATCTGGACGGCACCTATACGGTCAATATGGCCCAGAGTGACGATGTCGACGGACTGGATCCGAAACAGGTCACCGATGCGGAAGTCGACGGCCGCAAGCAGTGCCACGAAATAGTCAAATTCCTCCGGAAATACGTCGATGGATGCCAGAACTGCGAGCTTGTAGCTACTGCTGCAGACCTCGGTGTCCGGGAGACACGCCGCATCGAGGGTGTCTATACGGTCACTACGGAAGACGCCAGGAATTCAGTGAAGTATCCGGATCCTATCTTCTGCTGCGCCAACAGTATGGACATCCACAAGAAAGGTTTCGTGGATTATGTGGCCAGGAATACGAATGAACCGTTCTACGTCCCCTACCGCGCCCTTCTGCCCCTGAAGGTGGACAACCTGCTTGTCGCAGGGCGCTG
>JAGDBQ010000043.1 GCA_017958985.1 Bacteroidales bacterium | reverse complement strand
GCGAAAAGGCACGGCCGGCGGAAGTCGGCTGCAACGTTAGGGCGCATTTACCCGTACAGGGCTGCGAAGCAGCAAGCGCCCGGTGTTGCAGCCGCTGACGCTAGGATTCCCGGTCGAGCCGGGAATGACAGTCGAGCCGGGGATGACAGTCGAGCCGGGGATGACAGTCGAGTCAGGAATGACGGGGCAGGCTGGCTTTCAGATCATCAGCCCTTTCCTGACAGCTTCTGCGGCTTCGGGGCCGCAGAGATGCTCGAGGATCTTGAGGCCGAAGTCGATGGCACAGCCTGCTCCTCGTCCGGTGATTATGCCACCGTCTGCGACTGCGGGGGCTTTGACATATTCTGCGCCCTTTACGGTCAGGTAATCTTCGAAGCCGTCGTAGCAAGTGAAACGGATCCCTTCAAGTCCATCGAGCTGGGATACGACCAGCCCCGGGGCGGCGCAGATCGCGGCGACCGTTCCGCCAAGGGCGTGATGGCGTTTCATGAGGTCCATTAGGCGCTCGTGGGCTGCCAGGTTGCGAGTCCCCGGCATTCCTCCCGGGAATACCATGACATCGTACGGACCGGTGCCTTCCTCCTGGAGACCTGACAAGAACTCGCTGAAAGACATATCTGCAAGCACCGGGATTCCGTGGGACCCGGTCACCAGGGTTCCTTCCTCTTTGGTTGAAACTGTCAATGCGTCGATTTTGCCTCTCCTGAGGACATCCAGGGTGGCAAGGGCTTCGGTCTCTTCGAAGCCTTCTGCCAGGAATATTCTGATACCTTTCATGATATGCAAATATATAAAAAATACACACTGCAGGATGGATCTTGCAGTGTGATAGGTCAAGAGTGTTGAGATATCAGGACTCGAACCTGAACTGGCAGAACCAAAATCTGTAGTGCTACCATTACACCATACCTCAATTCAAGCGCAAATTTATCGCTTTTTTTGATATTCTCCAAAACGTACAGTTCAGCGCTTCTCCTTGAAGAAACCGGTCACGAGAGCCGTACATTCCGCTGCAAGGACGCCGCTGCTGACCTCGGTCTTGGGATGCAGCAGGCTGGGGGAGAACAGGGAGAATCCTCGTCTGGGATCGCCGGCTCCGTAGACGATACGCCCTATCTGAGCCCAGTTCAAGGCCCCGCAGCACATAGGGCAAGGCTCTACCGTAACATATAAGGTGCAGTCGTTTAGATACTTCCCACCAATGGCCTCGGTAGCCGCCGTGATAGCAATCATCTCGGCGTGGGCGGTGGGATCGTGGAGCCTTTCGGTCATATTATGTCCCTTGCCGATGATCTTCCCGCGGCAGACGATTACCGCCCCTATCGGGACTTCGCCTTCCTCGAGAGCCATCCTGGCTTCACGCAGGGCATCCTGCATATATCTTTCGTCTGCGTCCATATACAAAAAAGGCAGGCCCTCGGGACCTGCCGTAAGAGTCATCCGACGATTACCACCTGTCTTCAGATGATACGCTCAGCTTCTTGCGGCCGTGACGGCGGCGGGAAGCAAGTACACGACGGCCGTTAGCCGTTGACATTCTCTCACGGAAGCCGTGCTTGTTCACGCGCTTGCGTCTTGAAGGTTGAAATGTTCTTTTCATATCTAGTTTCTTTTATATTTCCAAAAACGGAGTGCAAATTTAATCCATTTGCCTTAAATAACAAAATATTTTTTCGTTATCATTTGATTTCCAGCACGAACTTGTTCTCGAAATACGGATCTTCCAGCCAGGAGTCGACCTTCCAGCTGGATACTGAACCCTTGGCCATCCTGTGCCTTGCCATCAGGGTCGAAATCTCATCATTTATGTCTCCTCCCTTGAGATAGAGTATGCTCTCCGAATAGCATCCCTTCACCCAGGGATAAAAGTCCTCCAGAGAGGCCACGGCGCGTGACACCACATAGTCGAACTTCATTCCCAGTGACTCTGCGCGGGCGTTCACGACGCTGACGTTCCCGAGCCCGAGTGCCCTGGATATCTCCTCAGCAACGATCGTTTTCTTCCTGATGGAGTCGCACAGGACGAAGGATACTCCGGGGAACAGCACTGCCAGAGGGATGCCGGGGAAACCTCCTCCGGTGCCGAGGTCCAGGACTTTCAGTCCGGAGTCGTCTGACAGAAATTCCTCGTAAGTTCCTGGCCTGCGTTCCTTGAGGTATTCCGCTATGGCGAGGGAGTGGAGGATATGGTGATCGTACAGGCCGTCGATGTCCTTCCTCGATATGACATTGATCTTGGAGTTCCAGTCACGGTAGGCCGGTTCCATTTTCCGGAACATCTCCAGCTGTGCCGGGGTGACCTGGGGAAATGAAGCCTTCAGGAATTGTTCGAAACCAGGATAATCCATTCCTATTCCTCCTCATCTCTTGCGCGCAGCTCGTCCATGATCTGCTTCGCGCGCCTCAGCCTTGTCTTTACAGTATTCAGCTCCAGGTCGAGGCTTTCTGCTATCTCATTGTACTTCATCCCGTCTATCAGGCGCCTTCTGGCGACTTCGCGGTACAGTTCCGGGAGCCGGTCTATGTATTTGATCCTCTCCTCTTCATATTCCGTCCTGATCAGGGAGTTCAGGGCATCGTCGGTCTGGTCCGGGATGCCTTCCGCACCGGATGCCTGTCCTGCATCGTCGAGGGAAACCAAGTGCGCTGCGGGACGGCTCCGCTTCTCGGCCTCCAGCACATCCAGGGCAGTATTCCTGGCTATGGTACAGAGCCAGGTCAGGAACTGGCTCTTGGACTGGTCGTACGTGTGGATCTTCCTGAAAGCCTTTTCGAAACTGCGCGAACATATATCCTCGACCGAATACTCGTCAAGGTTCTTGAACTGGGTGTTGAGGTACGAACGGAGCTGGTCGATATGCCTGTCCCAGAGGGCGGTGAAAGCCAGTCCGTTGCCGTTCTTCGCCAGGATTATGAGTTCGTCAATGGGCTTCAAGCCAGTTCTTTCCATAGTTGCATTCTACTGTGAGCGGAACGCTCAGTTTCACTACGTTTTCCATCTGTCCGACGACGATTTCCTTCAGGACTTCGATCTCCTCAGGAACCGTATCGAACACGAGTTCATCGTGGATCTGGAGCACCATCCGGGATTTCAGCCCGGCTTCTTCTATCTTCGAATCGACGGCCACCATCGCCAGTTTGATGATGTCTGCCGATGTGCCCTGGATCGGGGCGTTGACGGCATTCCTTTCGGCGAGGGCACGCACAGTTCCGTTCTTCGAATTGATATCGGGAATATACCTCCTGCGTCCGAACAGCGTCTCTACATAGCCGGTTTCACGAGCGGCGGCCTTCGTGTCCTCGATGAAGGAGAGGATCGACGGGAAGCCTGCGAAATAGTCGTCGATGACCTTCTGCGCATCCTTCCTGGATATCCTGAGCCGCTGGGCCAGCCCGAAGGCTGATATGCCGTACATTATGCCGAAGTTGGCAGTCTTTGCGATCCTGCGCATATCCTGCGTCACTTCCTCGTGCGGTATCCCGAAAATCTTCGCAGCCGTGGCGGCGTGGATGTCTATCCCTTCCTTGAAGGCTTTTATCAGGTGCTTGTCGCAACTCAGGTGGGCCATTATCCGCAGCTCGATCTGTGAATAGTCCGCGGACAGGATCAGCCCGTCAGGCGTACTTGGGACGAAGGCCTTCCGGATCTCTTTCCCTCTCTCGGTACGTATCGGGATGTTCTGGAGGTTCGGATTGGAGGAACTCAGCCTTCCCGTGGCGGTGAGGGCCTGGTTGAACGTAGTGTGGACTTTCCCGTCGGAGGGATCTATATAGCCGGGGAACGGCTCTATGTAAGTCGACAGGAGTTTCTTCACGGCCCTGAATTCAAGTATCTCTTCGACCACGGGGTGCCTGTCGATTATCTCGAGCAGGGTGGTCTCGTCGGTGGAATATGTGCCGTTGCTGTTCTTTTTCGGTTTGGAAGCCAGTCTGAGCTTGCCGAATAGGAGTTCGCCGATCTGTTTCGGGGAGCTGACGTTCAGAGATGGGTCTCCGGCCAGTTCTCGCACCCTTGCCTCACGTGCAGTCATCTCGCTGCGGAGCTGCGAGGTGAAATCCTTCAGGGATTCCAGGTCGACGCGAACACCGTTCCTTTCCATCTTTGACAGGACCTTCATAAGAGGCTCCTCCATATCGTCGTAGAGCTTCCTCGTCCCGGTCTTGTCAAGTTCATCCGAAAGCTTTTCCCTGAGCATCAGGAGGGCGGCCGCTTCCTTGCTCCTGTCGACGAGTATTTCATCGGAAGGGATATCATCGAACAAGGAGCCCGTGGCTGCTGTTCCCTGTTCTTCCGACGGTTCCAGGGACACGCCGAGGAAGCTGCTTGCCAGGATCGCCGTCTTGTGGCTCTTCTCCGGATCGAGGATATAATGCATCAAAGGAATATCGTTCAGTTTCCCTTGCAGGTTGACTCCGCCCGCCGCCAGAATATTCATCTGACGTTTGAGGTCGTCCCCGCATTTGGCGACGGAAGCATCTTCGAGCAGGGACTTGAAATCCTTGCATCCTCCTTCGGCAAACTTGAAGGTTTCCCCTTCGGGTGCAGCCGCAATTATCCTTCTTGTCTTTGTGAATATCCCTCCGTCCGCGCCTTCCACTATTATTGCGCAGATGCCTGCTTTCCTGGCTGCCCTGGCAACTTCGGAAGGGGTTACCCTGTTGATATCCAAGTGTTTCTCTTCTTTCTTCGATATGGCCGGGGTGTCCCCGAGATAGCGTTTCAGGGAGTTGAACTCGTATTTCTCGAACAAGTCCGCCAGTTCCGGGGCATAGGCCCGGTCCACCTTCATTTCCTCTGTGCTGACTCCGATCTCGATGTCCGTCTTGATGGTGACGAGTTCGTGGCTGAGCCATATATGGTCTTCCGCCTCCTCGAACATCGCCTTCTGCTTCGGAGAGAGTTCGTCCAGATGCTCGTAGATCCCTTTCACGCTGCCGTATCTGGCTACCAGCTTGCCGGCTCCGACCTCTCCCACTCCCTTGACTCCCGGCACGTTGTCGGCAGAGTCTCCGCAGATGGTCAGCATCTCTATGACCTGGAGAGGGGACTGGATCCCGTATTTGGCGCAGATCTGCTCCACTCCAAGGATCTCGTCGTCTCCGCCTGCCTTGCCCGGCTTGTACTGCCAGATATGGTCCTCGACCAACTGGCCATAGTCCTTGTCCGGCGTGACCATATAGACGTCGAGACCTTCTGCAGCGCATCTTTTTGCAGCAGAACCGATAACGTCGTCCGCTTCGAATCCGGGCATCATAAGGGTCGTGATGTTCATAGCCCCGCAGAGTTCCATAAGCGGCTCAAGGGCATCTATGACCAGTTGCGGAGTCTCGGCCCTGTTGGCCTTGTATTCAGGGAACATCGTGTTCCTGAAGGTGCCTCCCGGCGGGTCGAAGGCCACGGCGAGGTATTCTGGTTTCTCACGCTCGATCAGCTCCAGGATGTATTTGGTGAATCCGAACAGGATGGACATATCAGCTCCCTTGGAGTTGATCATCGGCCTCCTGAAAAAGGCATAATACATCTTGAACACCAGAGCGTGTCCGTCGATGAAGAATATTTTGCTTGGCATCCTTCCTGGTTTCTCTTATTCCTCCGGCAGGAACATAGGATCCCACGCAGGGAGGAGAATAGGTTTCTGGCTCAGCATCGCCAAAATGTCAGCCGGTACATATTTCTTTTCGGCTACGAGGCGGAACATATATTCATTGAACCATTCGTCGGTCATTATCATATTGCCCTTGTAGCCGGAATTGGCTCCCCAGCTGTTCTCAACCATCCACTTGACAGGCTTTCCGTCCTTGATGTCCACGGCTATGAGGGTCATCGCGTGGGAGGAACCGCTGGCGTGGGTCATCACCCTCTGCTTCTTGTCCATAGGGAAGGTGGTGCCGAACAATGATCCGTAGTCGTAGTTCCTGAGGTCCAGGGTGCCTTTCTGGCGGTCGCTGAACTTTCCTACGTCGCAGGAGAAGTACATGGCGGTATTGTCCTTGATTGATGCGATGGCGATCTCCTTGATCCTTTCCACAGGCAGGTTGAGATATACCCAGTTCTGGCCATCGTAGACGTGGCGGTCATACTGGATTTCATAAACCTTCCCGTATTCGCGGCTCGGGTCGTTCATCAGCATCACGTAGCTGTTGTTCAGGTCGGTACCGATGTATTCATCGTAGAAGGACTTCGGAGTATAGGTCTTGGTGCTCACGGCTTCGTCCTTCGAGTTGCGCATCGTCCATTCGAACTCTGCAGGAGGTTCGCCGAGGCAGATAGCCAGTATCCTGTAAATCTCCTGGAGCATCGCGGTCTTCATCTGCTGGCACTCCTTCGGTTTTGCGTCGCGGAGCTTGAGACCGAATTCGCGGAGCTTGGTGGAGAGCTGGGTGCGCATCTGCGAAGTGTTGTTGGAGCAGTATGTCTCCGGCATGACCTCTGACGGAACCACTCCGTATTTCATTATCAGGTTGGAGACACCGGTGAACTGTCCACCGTCTCCGATAGGGTGGCTGAACAGCCAGTCCACTTCACGGTCGTCGAAACCCTTGTCCTTGGTGTCGATGACTCCCTGGAGGAAGAGGTTGGCTTTCTCCAGCTGGTCGAAGAAGAAGACATAGTTCTGGGAGAACGTGAAGTTGCCCAGGTCGTATTTGTCTATCATCTTGGACCTGAGTACATTGAGTCCTGAGAACAGCCAGCAGCGTCCGGAAGATTTCTGGTCGGTGCGTCCTTTGGTCTTGACCTGGTCGGAGAAATGGGTGTCTATCATCGCCGCATTTTCCGCATTCGCTGCCAGGACGTTGATCCCGGTGGTGTTGAGGGCGTTACGTATGGCTTTGTCAGAGGCGGTTCCTTGATAGCCTTTCTTTATTTCCTTGAACATTTCCGCAGAGATGCCTCCCTTGGGATCGGATTTCTGCTGTGCCGTTGCCGTGCCACTCGCGAGAAGCGCAAGGGCAGCCGCGATGATGATCATTCTTCTTTGCATATCAATTGAGTTTTCGGGTTATTCCTATCGGGTAAATTTAATCAGAAATTGCCGGATAAACAAACAATTATCGTTAACTTTGGAATGCTGTTGCAGACGATACGTGAGAGTTCGCCGTTCATACCTTATCCTTCTGGCAGTCGTACTCCTTGCGGCTGCTGACCTGTGCGTGGGAGGAACGGGCCTGGCTGGCCTGGATTCCACGGTATTCCTGAAACTCAGGCTCCCAAGGATGCTTACTGCGTTGCTGGCGGGAGCCTCCCTTGCACTTGCTGGTCTCCAGATGCAGAGCCTCTTCCGCAACCCCCTTGCCGATCCGCATATAATGGGTGTGAGTGCCGGAGCCGGGACCGGAGCTGCTGCCGCCACTCTTCTGGTCGGCGCATCGCTTCCCGCCGCCCTTTCGGGTCTGACGATAGTCTCGGCGGCATTCGTCGGGGCGCTGCTTACATCCTGCCTGGTGATGCTGGTCGCTTCCAGGTTCCAGGCAGCCACCACTCTCCTTGTCTTCGGGGTGATGCTGGGATTCGTATTCAGCGCATTGACATCGATACTCGAGTATTCCGCAAACGCAGAGAGCCTGAAGGTGTTCTACAGCTGGTCGGCAGGCAGTTTTACTGGCAACGGACCAGCGGGGATCGCCATCATCGCAGGTGCACTGGCGATAGGACTGGCGCTTGCCCTCCTGAACAACCGTGGCCTTGACCTGGCCCTGTTCGGAGATGAATATGCTTATATGGCGGGAGCCGACCCTTCGCGTATCAGGATGATATCAATGGTAGGAAGCTGCCTGATCGCAGCAGCGGTGACGGCTTTCTGCGGCCCTCTGGGCTTCGTCGGTATCGTCGCTCCGCATATCGCCAGGTCAGTCACCGGTTCTTCGGTGCATCTGAGGACCATTCCTGCTTCAATGCTTATAGGAGCCGGCCTCTCTCTTGTCGCCGATATATTCTCCCAGGCTTTTGCCACACCGTTGCCGGTCGGCAGTACTATGGCCATCATCGGCATTCCGATAATATTCATAATACTCCTTCCCGGTTCAGGACTGC
>JAGDBQ010000005.1 GCA_017958985.1 Bacteroidales bacterium | reverse complement strand
CTTCATGCTTGCCGTTTGTTTTTCACTGATTTCTTTTGAGACCAGATATCTAGTCTGCGCCAATGCAATTGTCCCGGAGGGGAGATCCAAGGCCTCGTCGATCCGGACAGAGAGTGCAATGGTCGCTTCACGCTTTCCATTTATGATGGCGGAAATGGTCTGAAAGTGTTCGCCGACCCGGGCAGCCAGTTCCGTCTGGCTGATTCCAAGTTCAGCTATCCGCCCTCGGATCACTTCACCCACGCTTGGTACTGATATTATACTACTGTCTTGCATCGCTGCAAAGATAGAAAATCAAATTATATTAAACAAATCTGTTTATTCTAATTGGCAATAGCTTCTAACTGCGCATATGTGGTCAAGGATTACATCCGATAAAGGATAACAATAGTCAACAAGCTAAATCCCGCCAAACAACCAAACGCCAGCACCCCGGACTTGGAAAAGCGCATTGGTTCTCTTTATGGTACCCTGATATAGTATCCAATCTATTTTTGGGGAGCGGCCCAGAACTGATCGGCATCGGTCGTGACGGTATTGCCTCCACCTATCCCGAAAGGCTCATAGCCCGACGGAACAAGATTGATATAAGAGTCTCTCTTTACGTCTTCGTGGTTATAATTCTCCTGATAATACGACAACTCTCCCCAGCAGGAAAACCAGTATGTGTTCTTAGCCATATAGGCATAATGCTCGTCCTTTTTTGTGCTGCCGTTCTCAAAACCCGGATACATCTTCATCTTCTCTCCGGAAATATAATGCTCACGCATTTCCCTGAGCGAAAGCGGAACTCCATCCAGGTCCGAGAAATAGTACCCGCCCATATCTGAATCGACCATAGCCCATTTGCCCAGCTCGGGAAGCCATACCTCATTGACAACGTGACAGTCATTATCTTCCTCATCTTCAGGCAGGCAGGTAACGTATCTCGCATCCAGTCCGACGGCGAGCATAAGTTCGAAAGTGAGGATGCTGTGCAGCCTGCAGTTGAATGCCGGAGCCACGTTCTTGGTATATTCCCACAGGCCGATGGCGTCAACCGACTCCGGCCATTTCCTTTGATTGTCATGCGGCACGTGAGTAGCGACGAACCTGCCGATGGATACAGCTTTTGTCCAAGTGTCGGCATCAGGTGCATACAGCGTGTCGAGTTGGAAATATTCCTTGATCTCCTGTGCCTTGGCCGTATCCTGGATAATTCTCATACTGAATACGTTGGTATCCTTGGCATAAGGGCCGGAAGTGCGAAGCGAATCTACATACTCGCCCATCTTGCCAAGGAAATTATGGTTGACGTAAACATCATAATAAGGCTTGGCAAACTGCCATACAATAAAACATATAGCAGCAATGACACCCAGGACGGCAAATATGTTCCGACAAACATTGAAAACCTTTTTCATACCCTATAAACTCCGTTATTTCCAACTCTCAAAGGTAATCAATATTAAGTCCGATTCAAAGTGCACCCCCTGAGACAGCCTGGAATGTGACCGCCTGGAAAATGATTATATTTGTATGGATCAAAACCCTGCTGAAATGAAAGCCCGTATGTTCCCATTGGTGTTCGTCCTCACCCTGCTCTGCATAGGTGCAGCTGCCCAGGATCCTCTCAAGGACGGATTCACCAACCCTCCCCGCGACTCGCGCCCCAGGGTGTGGTGGCACTGGATGAACGGAAATATATCCAAGGAGGGCATTCGCAAGGACCTCGAATGGATGGACCGTACCGGGATAGTGGGGTTCCATGTTTTCGACGCCGGGCTGGACGTTCCGCAGGTGGTAGACAAGCGCCTGGCATATATGACCCCGGAATGGAAGGATGCCTTCAGCTATATGCTGGATATCGCAGATTCCCTCAAGATGGAGGTTTCGCTGCCCAGTTCCCCGGGTTGGAGCTGCACCGGAGGCCCCTGGGTGGGCAAGGAAGATGCGATGAAGAAACTTGTCTGGCGCACGATGGAAATCGAAGGCGGTGCCAGAGTCGAATCCGCCCTGCCAACACCTTTCAAGATCTGCGGTTTCTATCAGGACATACCTCTGTATCCATCCGACCCGCATCGCTTCGATTTCTACAGGGACGTAGCGGTGATTGCAGTACGTCTGCCCGAAGCCGACCGGAATATGAGCGCGCTCGGGGTGACGGCTTCCGCCAGCGACGGATCGGACGTGTCCGCATTGTTTGACGGCAGCCTGTCGAAAGCCTGCACGGTGCGCCCCGGGCCGGACGGGATAGCCTGGGTGATGTACGCATTTCCGGAGAAAACCGCCGCCCGCTCGTTCTTTACCTGCGTTTCGGACAAGGAGCGGAACCATTTCGAAAGGGCCCTGGAATGCAGCGATGATGGCATTTCCTGGCAAACACTACTCCCGGAACTGCCAAGGACCAATACCCCCGTGAAGACCTTCGACATAGACGCATCCGCGCGGTTCTTCCGACTGCGGAGCACCGTAGCGGGGCAGGACCTGGATTTCTCGGAGTTCATAGTGTCACCTGTCGTGCGGGTCAATATGGAAGCAGAGAAATCGGGCTTCTACGCATCTGCAGTGATAGGAAATGACTGGCAGACACCTCCGACCGGCGACGCGGTGAGAGAGGAGGATGTTCTGGATATAAGCGGTTTCTGCACCGGCGACTCGCTCCGCTGGGACGCACCGGAAGGCCGCTGGCGCATATTCCGCTTCGGGTGGAATCTCACCGGTAAGCGGAATGGTCCCGCTTCTCCCGAGGCTACAGGCCTTGAGGTGGATAAATTCGACGCCGAAGCCGTAGCAAGGTACTACTCGGACTATCTCGCCTTGTACGACGATGCTAGCGGCGGCAGGGTGGGGAATATCATAAAATACATAATGCTGGACAGTTATGAGGCCAAATGCCAGACCTGGACCGCAGCTATGCCGGAAGAGTTTCTCGCGCGCAGGGGCTACAGCCTGCTACCCTGGCTGCCGGCCATCGCCGGAACCGTGATAGGCTCGTCGGAGAAGACGGAACGTTTCCTCTGCGACTGGCGTCAGACCCTCGGCGAACTGCTGGCAGAAAAGCATTACGACAGCATAGACAGCCTGCTTGCGGCTCGGGGTCTCGGACGCCATACTGAATCGCAGGGCTACAAGCGAACCTTCGTTTCGGACGGAATGGACCTCAAGAGGCACGCGGACATTCCTATGTCCGAATTCTGGGTGCGCAGCGACTTCCATTCCTCGGATTTCATAAGTGAGGCCGACATACGCGAATCCTCTTCCGTCTGCCACCTTTACGGCCAGCCGGTATGCGCCGCAGAGTCTTTCACCGCAGACGGACCGAAAATATACAGTCCAGCCAAACGCGCCTGGTCCCATCACCCGGGCAGCCTCAAGCCCGTAGCAGACGCCGCAATGGCCTCTGGCGTCACCAGGTTCATAATCCACACCTCGGTCCATCAGCCGGTCGATACTCTCAGGCCAGGGCTCGGTCTTGGTAAATTCGGGCAATGGTTCACCCGCCAGGAGACCTGGGCAGACGAAGGAAGAGTCTGGACCGACTACCTGGCCCGCAGCAGCTGGATGCTCAGCCGGGGCAGATACGTGGCGGACATAGCCTATTATTTCGGAGAAGACACCAACGTCACCGGCCGCTTTATGGACTGCAGGCCGGAGGTGCCGTCAGGTTACTCCTACGATTTCGTGAACCGCACCGCACTCTTCGAGGCACTGAAGCCGGGGAACGGCGTGCTTGCCACAGCCACCGGAATGTCCTACCGCGTCCTGGTGATAGACAGAGAGGCCGCGTACATCAGCACCGACGTCCTGCGAAGGATTAAGGAGATCGCCGATGCAGGGGTACTGGTGGCCGGAAACGAGCCTGTCGGCTGGTGCAATCTGGAAGGTACCCGGGAGGAATTCGACGCTCTTGTCCGCGATATCTGGAACTCCGGAAGGGACAATGTGGTACCGCTGGACGGAATGGTAGGAGCTATGCGCTCCCGCGGGATTGTGCCTGACCTTCAGATATGGCTGAAACGTGCGGCTGACATACGCTTCGTCCATCGCAGTCTCCGCCCCGAGGACGGCCTCGGCAGCGGTGAAATCTACTGGGTGGCCAACCTGGAGCCGGAAGGCAGGATTGTCCCGGTCACATTCCGTACCGGTGGATACAGACCACAGATATGGCATCCGGATACAGGAAAGATGGAGTATGTCCCGTATTGCGAGTCTGCAAACGGATGCACTGACCTGGAACTGACAATGGAGCCGGATGATGCCTTTTTTATCATATTCCGCGAAAGCAGCGACCCTTCGCGCATAGGTACGTGGGTATATGATGCTCCTGCGAAGAGATATTCAGTATGCCGGTATATCCGTGGCCCGTGGGACGTTCGTTTCCAGGAAGGTCGCGGCGCCCCCGTCGGGACGCGCCTGGGCAGCCTTTCTCCTCTTTCCGAGTCTGACGATCCGGGCATAAGGTATTTCTCAGGAACCGCAACCTACACCATCGAATTCCGTTATGGCGGGAAACCGAAGGACGGTATGATGCTGGACCTCGGCAGAGTGGGGGATATGGCGAGGGTCATCCTGAACGGGAAAGACCTGGGCCTGGCGTGGAAGGAGCCCTACCGCCTCGACCTGGGCGATGCCCTGCGCAAGGGACGTAACATATTGGAAATAAAGGTTACCAACACCTGGGTAAACCGCACCATAGGCGACGAGCAGCCCGGAGTGGTCAAACGGGTGACGTATGTTCCGTACAAGGAATATGAAGCCGGCGACCCTCTGCTGCCTTCGGGGCTGATGGGGCCGGTGCGGATTCTAGAGCCGCGGGATTAGATTCAAAGGCCTCCTTCCATAAAGAGTTCGCTCCTTACGTAGGCCAGGTTGTCTGCGGCAAATTCATAACCGCTTGAGCCCGGCTTGGCCACCTTCAGATATTTCTCATACCACTCGACCGCCTGTTTGTAATCCTTCTTCTGCTGATAACAGTAGGCTATGAAAGAGAGAGCCGATATGAACTTGGGGTTGTACTTGTAGGCTTCCTTGTAATGGCCGATAGCCTGGTCCCAGGAATCCTGTCTCCTGTAATAGCCCAGTCCGTATTGCTGGTGGATACGGGACAGGGTCACGTGGTCCGGCTCTAGCATATCCAACGCTTTGTCCAGCCAAAGGCTTACATCTGTTTCAAAAGGGCGGTAAGCCTCGGCCTTTACGGCAGCGATGGAATAGGCCAGATTCACATCGCTGGAATCAATCTGCCAGGCAGCCAGGAGTTCCTTCTCGGCCCGGTATATCACCTGGGTATGCCAATAGCTTTGTCCCAGGTAATAGTGGATGGGGTAGCTGTCGTTGCCGATATCTTCCTGGTGCTGGAATACCTTGACGGCTGACTTATAATCTTTCTTCAGGTACAAGGCAAGACCTTTCAGCGGAGCTATGGTGGTATTGTCGGGATCCTCGGCAAGGAAGGGTTCGCAAAGGGATATGGCCCCATCATAATCCTTTCCGTCTAGGAGGATGCCCACAGCTTTGGAGAGAGTCGTCTTGTTCCGGGGCTTCAGGGCCAGGGCGCGGCGATAATACCACAGGGCCGAATCAACCTGACCTATCTGGTTGAAGCCGTCTCCGACGTAGCTCATCACTGCGGGAATGGAGTCTCGCTGCAGTACCGCCTTTCCTGCCTGGATGCTTTGGGGATATGCCTTAAGCCGATAGTTGATCTGCATGAGCCGGATCTGATAGAGGATATTCTCCGGCTGGCGGGCAGAAAGCAGATAATACGTTCCCGCGGCGTCCTCCAGGTCTCCGTTCTGGAAATGGCAGTCGGCCAGTTCGGAGAGAACACCTTCATCCAAAATACCCGGCATCACCAGGTCAGACAGCAATCCTACCGCTTCATCAATATGGTATATGCTCTTGAGATACCGCGCCTGGGCCAGCACGGAGTCACGATGGGTCGTCTGCGCACCCAGCGGCACGCAGACAATCATCCACAACAAGACAAGTGTTATCCTTTTCATCAGCGATTCTTTTGGTCCGACAACCATTGTACGATTATCTCCAATACTTCCGGAGCAACAGTTTCCTCGATCTGCCGATATTCAGTGACCGCACCGGTGGTACAATGCTGGAACAGATGGTTCACGCCTTCAATTGCTTCAATCCTGTTCCCGGGATTGGCCGGCAGGCCTTTGCGCAACGCTCCGAGATTGCTTTCAAACTCCACCTGGATATCCTTGGTGCCATTCAACGCCAGGACAGGACAAGTGATGCTGCCCAGCAGCGGTCGCATATCCATTGAAAGGAATTTTTTCATCCAAGGCAGATGGAACTGAGTTATCGCCGCCTGATAGTTTCGTTTCAACTCATCAGGGAGGTCAAGCTCATCAGGCAAAGGCATCCTTTCACCGTGGAGCAGAGCATAACCGGCCTTATTTACCGCTTCGCAGTACTCTTCGACAATATCATCGGGATATCCGGCTGAATGAAGTGATGTCCGGTTCTGGTCCACGATCGTTTCCAATCCGGAAACTGCCATTCCTGCCAGACTTACGATGAAATCGACTTGCTTGTCAGCTGCAAGCATAAGGGCAATCGTGCCCCCTTCGCTATGCCCGATGACGCCGACCTTATCGAAGCGCTCCCGAAGCAGTTTGACTCCCGCAAGGGCATCGTCCCTGAAATCTTCGGTTGTCGCATTGAGTACCTCTCCTGTGGATCCGCCCACCCCACGGTCATCGCAGCGCAGCGTGGCGATTCCCGCACGGCCGAGTGCATCGGCTATGACAGCAAACGGCTTGTGATCGGAAACAGTCTCATCACGGTCCTCCTGGCCGCTTCCGGTGACAAAGATCAACGCCGGGGTCTTCCGGGAATATCCATCCGGCAACACCAGTGTACCCTGCAGCACTGCTTCTCCATTGGTATAGGAAATCTCCTCCGTGGAATACGGGAATGGCCCCTGCGGATTCTGCGGGCGGTTCAGCTTCTCTTCCCAGGGCTTAAGGGTCAACGGAAAGGATCTGCCCGTTTGCATGAAGTTGCCGACAATCTGCTTGCCAAGCCACAGACCTTCATAATATGCACTGAGCATAGGGATCCTGATGGTCACTTTCCCCATCTCCGTCCGTTCGACGCTGACAGATATTCCCTTGACAGACTGGTCGGGAGAGTCCATGGTAGGGTTGTCCCCGTCAAGGTGGAATACAACCGTAAGCTTGCTCCCCTGGCTCTCGATCTTCCCCGTCCAGGTGCCGGTCTGGGCATTCGCGGCAAGCGCGAAAGAAATAAGCGAGGTTATTATTGGAAGGATTCTTCTCATCTTACTACAATTTCGAGTGATTGATGCAATCAAAGATAGCAATTAATGCAAGATTAAGATATCTTTGCATTTAGGAATATGGAAGACTTATAGAAAGACGATATGAAAAACACTATCAAGGACATCTGGAAGCTCCTGGCGGCAGCCGTGCTGGGCCTGTTGGGTTTTGCATCCTGCGAAATAATCGGAGTAGGCCGTGTAATGTATGGAGAACCACACGCTGATTTCAAGGCGCTGGGGAAAGTAAGCGATGAAGCCGGCAATCCCATTGAAGGAATCAGGGTGGCCATAAGCCAGCATCGTCATTATGACAATACCCCTGAGGTAATATTTGACCAGAACGACTGGTATGATAACGATACCGTGTTCACCGACGACAAAGGATCATATCTTCTGGACCGGTCCGTCTTCTCGGCTCCCGATGATGTCACCATAGTCTTTGAGGATGTAGACGGAGAGGAGCACGGAGGAGAGTTCCTTTCCGAAACATTAAAAACAGTGGTAGTACGGACCAAGAAAGGAGACAAGAACTGGTATAGCGGTGCTTTTGAAGCTAAAATCGATGCTACATTGAAGAAGAACCCGACAACAGGACAATAGCCAGTAACCTGTATCATCCCTGACTCGGAACCCGGACAATCAATGCGGGTAGTGTCTTTGGAACACTACCCGCATTCTTCAGTATTTTGCTTTTCAGATAATATTGTATTATATTTCAAGGAATTTCGATTAACTCAACTGTATATGAAACGCTTTCTGACCTTCTCGCTTACCGGACTGCTATTCCTCGTTTTCGGATGCAACACCACTCCGGACCCAGTCCTGACCGTCTCCCCGGAGAACCTCGCTTTCTCCGCTGAAGGAGGTGCCCAGACCGTTCAGGTCAAGGCCAACAACCCCTGGACCGCCTCAGCCAGCGGCTCGGGATTATCCGTCAACCCGTCCTCAGGGGACGGTGACGCGACGGTGACCGTCACAGCTGCAGCCACCAGTTCAACCAATCCATTGTCGGGTACGGTCACGTTCCGAAGTGAAGGTCTGGCCGCCACGGTCTCCGTCACCCAGGACGAGCGCAAGGTCATCCAGGTAGGGGACGTGATGGTCATCCCTGCAGAAGGGGGAACATTCGCCGTTGATATCCAATACAATACTGAATATACAGTAGAGGTAGAGGCTTCTGCCAAGTCCTGGATCTCTTTCCTGGGCACCAGGGCGCTCCAGAGCGGGAAGCTCGAATTCCAGTTCGCAGAGAACGGGAATACAGAACCGCGTACCGGAAAGGTAACAGTCAGGGACAATTCCGGCAAGGCCGCTCCTGTAACTCTTAACTTCGTCCAGGAGGAGAAGAAGGTCATCCAGGTCGGGGACGTGATGACCATCCCTGCGGAGGGAGGCACATTTGCAGTGGATGTCCAGTACAACACCGACGTTGTAGTAGAAGTCGAATCGGCAGCCCAGTCCTGGATCACCTTCGTGGCCACACGTGCCCTCAAGAGCGGAAAGCTCGAGTTCAGGTTTGCCGAGAACCAGAGCACCGATCCGCGTCAGGGCAAGGTGACCGTAAAGGACAAGTCAGGTAAGGTGTCAGACATCACGCTGACATTCGTCCAGGAAGAGAAGAAGGTCATCGCAGT
>JAGDBQ010000004.1 GCA_017958985.1 Bacteroidales bacterium | reverse complement strand
GGTGAAGGTACCGTTCTCGTCCAGGTACTTGCTCATTTCGAGACCGGTCTGTCCGACATAGGAAGTCGAGAATGAGTAGCTCGTCCTGTTCATGAGGAAGAGGGAGAAGTTGGACTTCGCGATAGGCATGTTGAAGAACAACCTCAGGCTTCCGTTCCCCGAATTCGGACCGTTGACCGGGAAGGTGTACTGGACGCCTTTGCTGTGCCACATGGCGGATACGATAGGATCTTGGACCAAGCTGCCTTCCAGATTGGCATTCAAGGACATGAAGCTCTTCTTGTTGGTCAAGCGGAACTCTCCTCTGAAACCATGGTTGAAATAAGGCCTCAGGTCTGGATTACCGAGTGATATGGATGTTGGGTTAGAATTGTCAGGGACAGGCATCAACTGCGTGGTAGAAGGCTGCGAAGAACGTCCGCGGTAGAAGAACCTGGCGTTGGAATTGTCGGAGAAATCGTACCAGAACATGGCGGAAGGAGCATAGTTGATGACATCGCTGTCATATTCCTTGCCGTTGGTCACATTATGCGTCTTGGTAGGCATGACGGAGAATCCGACCTGGGCATGGAGCTTGTCCTTCTGGTACTGGAGGTCGACACCTGCACTCTGGTTATTGTACGTGTTGAGAATGTCGCTGGAATAGGTCTCATCCTTGGTCTCCCCGTTCCTGTTGTATATGATGTTGTCGACCGAGAACAAATTTACCTCTCCGCTATTGTATGCATCCTTGATGGACTGGTTCTTGCTCCACCTGTAGCTGTAATTGGCCGAGGCGTAGAATCCCTTGCCGAGAGGCTCGGTATAGACCAGACGGCCGAAGAGGGAGGAACTCTTGGTGCTCCTGTCGATCCTCTGGTTGACTATGTCCTGCATGGTCTCGCCCCCGAAGGAGGATTCGGTAAGGGACTGTGTGAAGCCGTCCAGGTCGTTGTTGCTGAAATTGTAGTTCCCCATGAAGGAAATGGTCCTTCCAGGAATACCCAGACGCTGCCTGAAGAGGAAGAAGCCGTTTGTCGACCAGTTCTTGTTCGCTCCGGTGTTGTTGGAGAAACCCTTGTTCTGCAGATTCTGGATACCACCCCTTTCCTCAAGGGTTTCGAAATCGGAGAACTCATGATAGTCTCCGCCGCCGAAATTGACCTGAGGCTGGAAGAGGATGGAAGTATTCTCGGAGAATTTGTGCTCGAGTCGCATTCCGAAGCGGTTGCCGTAGGAATTGGTAACGTTGACACCAGGAGCATCGATACCTTCCCTGTTGATGATATAGGACCCGTCAGTCTCGGCGGTTCTCTTGTAGCTCCTTTCCTGAACCGACCGGTTGGTATTGTTATAGAGATAGTTGCCACCGAGGGACATATCCCCGTCGAAGAGGTCCCAGGCCCCGTTCAAGCCGCCCATCCAGGAGCGTGTGATACCGTTGCCGCCGCCCCAGCCGCCTTGGCCGCGGCCCATTCCGCCGCCACCGCCGCGCATTCCGGACATCATGTTGCCGGCCAGGTCGTTGAATCCACGGTTGTTGGTATTGTTGCCGTTCAGGATGAGGCTGATCTGCTGCTTGTCCGTAAACTTGCCGATGAAGGCGCCGCCCTGGTAACGGTAGTCGCCGGAGTTGGTTCCGAAACTGGTTGTCTTGTTGTCCAGGATGTCATGACCGCCTCCCAGTGAGACGTTTCCGAACATTCCGTTCATCATTCCCTTCTGGATATTCAGGTCGATTATGGTCTCCTCCTCGCCATCGTCGATACCGGTGAACTCAGCCTGCTCCGACTTTTTCTGGACCACCTTCACCTTCTCGATGATCTTGGCCGGAAGGTTCTTGGACGCAAGCTGCGGATCATCCAGGAAGAAGGTCTTTCCGTCTATGGTTATCTTTGTGATAGTCTGGCCATTGGCAGTAACAGTACCGTCTTCTGAGACCTCCACTCCCGGAAGCTTCTTCAAGAGGTCCTCCAACATGTCGTTGTCGGTAGTCTTGAAAGAGGAAGCGTTATATTCGATCGTATCCTTCTTTATGATGATAGGATTGCCGGTGGCCGAGACGCTGGCGGCATCGAGCACCTGCTTGTCCTGGTCCATCTTCACGGTCCCCATTGCGAAGTCTCCCCCCAGCTCCACTTCCTTGCTGAATGTCTTGTAGCCCATAATCTCGGCCTTGAACATATACTTGCCGGAAGCGACCCTTTCAATGGAACCTTTTCCCTCGGAATCCGTCAGGGCATATTTGTACGGCTTCTCTTCTCCCGCCTTGGTGAGAGAAACGGTGGCGAACCCCACCGGTTCATCCGTTTGAGAGTCTTTCAAAGTTACTGTAAACGTCCCGCGATTCTGGGCGGCCATCAACGACACCGACAAAATGCTTATGAATAGGACGATTATTCTCTTGATACGCATAAAAACAAAAATCTCTTTCTTCTATATATTATCCTAACGAATCTTTGACAACCGCAGGATGCGGTAGTTTAATACAAGCGGAAAAAAACTACAATCCTTCGTAGCCTTCCTGGAGGCGGCTGCATTCATAAACGTGGACCTTACCTGAACCCGGCACGGTATGGGTAGCCCGGATGGTCCATCCTTTCTCCGAGGACGGGTCTCCGGAAGGAGCCGGTAATGTCCAGTAATGCAAGCGGTTGGTATGATACGATTTGTTGTCAGGACGGCGGCCGTTCTCATTGATGAAATATGAATAGCAGCACCAGTCCCTCTGGCGGCGGGTCACCTGCTCCATCGGGGTTGCGACACCATCCCGGATGAATTCTACCTTCCAGTTCAGGGGATCGGCATACCAGATGGAGGCGACGAATTTCCCCTTGAGGTCATCCTCCCACTTGAACTCGACACCCTTGGTGCCGTTATAGACCTGGTTGCCGTCATATACCCTCATCTGATGGGATTCAGGATGCCCTGTGAAGCGGGCCACTTCGTCCGTGAAAACGGTCCCTCCGACCTGATAGACGGCATATCCGTTCGGAGTTCCGTCCACGCAGGTGTTGGTATGCCACCAGGCACCGCTCACCGAACCGAAGATATGCTCCCTGACAGGGGTACCGCCTTTGCACACATACCCCTCGTGGACATAAGTCTCCGGATAATGGGTGTGCCCGATCAGGATCTCCGCATTCTTGAACTGGGTCAGGGCTGACAGGACGTCGTCGTAATGCCTGCCGTAATTGACGTTGCCGCCTCCGCTTTTGGAACCCTGACGGAAAGGAGAGTGGGTGCACAGCACCACCAGCTTGTCTTCCTTGTCCTCCACCAGGGCCAGGTCCTGCTTCAGCCATTCCATCTGCTCATCGCTGAAGCCACTGTCATACAAGCAGTTGTTCCAAGGCTTCATCTTGGTATCAGGCTGGGTCCCGGTGAAGATGATATTGTCCATCATCACGAAATGCACCTGTCCCCTGTCGAAAGAATAATCCTGCGGCCCGAAATTACGCACATAGTTGTCGATGGCGTCGTACGCGTTCGTCACCTTGTTGGAATGGTCGTGGTTGCCGGGAATATTGTACACTGGCACCCTGCCGCCGCCGTAACCGACAGAGCGGAACAGCTCGCGCATCGGTGCCCATATTTCGAAATTGTCGTAAATGATGTCTCCCAGTCCGATCCCATAGACATTTGGGGAATATCTGCCCGAAGCGATGCCTTCGTCAAGGGTCCTCCGGACATCCGGAAGTGTTTCGTCACGGAGCCTGCCAACGTCATAGGCGCTCTGGCACTGAGGATCCGCCATAATCAGAAGCGTGAAGTTATCTTCTTGTGCGTCAAGTGGTTCCAGAGAAAAGTCGTGCCTGTCAAGCTTGGAAGAAGCATTCCTGTAGGCATAGAATGCCGGTGCACCTGTCTCATCCTGGGCCATACGGAATCCGGAAGGAGTCCGGTACCATACGGTACGGGCCCTTGGGTCAGCCTTCATCTGGTAAACTCCCCTCTTGTCGGTGACAGTGAAACCATAGCCGTCGGAGACGGCGACACCCTTGATGCCTTTGCCGGTACGTGAATCTGTGATGACCC
>JAGDBQ010000042.1 GCA_017958985.1 Bacteroidales bacterium | reverse complement strand
TGGCACGGCGGCAAGACAGGATATCTCCGGAATGTGGTGCTCTCCAATATCCATGTGGAAGTGCCCGCCTCGAAGGCAGATGCCGGGTACAGCTACGAGGGTCCTATCGAGGACCTGCCACGCAACATATCCCCTGCAGGAATCGTCGGTATTCCTGAGATTCCTATCGAGAACGTGACTCTCAGGAACGTGGAGATAGTTTATCCCGGAGGAGGGGACAGCGGATATGCATTCAGGGGCACGACTCCGGAAGAGCTTGAAAGCGTCCCGGAGATGAAGGATTACTATCCGGAATTCTCTCAGTTCAAGGAACTTCCGGCTTGGGGGCTCTACATCCGCCACGCGAAAGGGATCACCCTTGAAGGGGTCCGTCTGGTGGCCGCGATGGAGGACTATCGTCCGGCAGTCGTAGCAGACGATGTATATAAGCTGAAGATCAAGGACATCAGCATTGTCGAGCCGAACAACGGCAAGAAGAAGGAAATCATCAAATACAAGACGAAATGAGAAAGGCCATAGCAACCGCCATCCTGCTGCTGGCAGCAGTCAGCCTCGGGGCGAAACAATATTACGGATCATATTTCGGGATGAAGTCGGACGGGGTCACCAATAATACCACGTCCCTCCAGAATGCCGTAGACTGGATAAGCAAGAACAGCCCTGGGGATACCCTGACCCTCTGGGTGGGCCGTTACCTGACAGGGACGGTTTACCTCAAGTCCAATGTGACCATCCAGCTGCGTGAGGGTGCCGTGCTGGTCGGTGTGCCTTCTGCCCACGATTATTATTCAGACGGAACGGCTTCAGCTATCCTGGTGGCCGATGGTCAGGAGAACATCCATCTTTTCGGCTTGGGTGTCATCGACGGCAATTCATCGCAGCTTCTTCCTTCCATCCAGGAACAGAAGGACAGGGGATACCTCAAGGAAGGCTGGTGCGACCCGGCACTGGTCTATTTCAAGGATTGCCGCAACGTGAGCCTTGACGGCTTGCTGCTCATCAATCAATGCGCCCGCGAAGAGGTTGTCTTCACGGGCTGCACAGATGCGGTATCGAATCCCGCCAAAAAGCTTTAGCTCAGTTTTCTGTCACTTGCGTGCTACCTGGCGCCAGGTCTTGCCTACCACTACCGGAGGCACGTGATTGGTATTATCCTCCTCTGGTATCACCAGGCTCCTGGTCGCTGACTTGGCGTCTTTATGGGTGAGATCCCAGTTGACGAAGGTCTCGTAATCAAAGGTCCACGAAGGTCCTTCAGACAAAGTCATTATCCTCTTGTAAAGCTGGCATCTTGAAGGAGCGTTGAAACGTGCTGTCGGATCTCCGCTCTGGAACATTATGCTGCCCTCGGTAGGACGCCATACTCCTGAGTAATAGCTGTAACCGCCTTCGTATGCTCCAATCTTTTCAGAAGCATAGCGGCTGTCGCTTGCGAAACGGCTCCAGAGAACCTTGGTAGGATCGGAGGTGAAGTCGATGTTTACATACCAGTTATGCTTCTGGCGTTCCTTGATATACTCCACTGTCGATTCATTAATAACACCATAGTAGAAGTAATAGTATTCATCCGCAAGCTTCCCTAATCCGTGTCCGCAAACTTCATGGACGAGGGTGGCGGCAAGTTCGCTGGCACCGAATGTGGCGTTGGCATCATTGTACGGAATCCAGGTGATGGAAGCTCCGCCGGCATATACGCTGTCATCCTCCGGGTTGAGCATGCTGCAGGTTCCGCCGTTGTTGCCGCTGTTCATCAGGACGAGGGTGATGGAGTTGTCCATCCTGGAATCCGGGACGGCCTTCCGTGTATATGAGAGTACGACATCGTTATCTCCTCCGACCCAACTTCCCGAGCCGAACATTCCGCTGAAGGCGGTTGAATTGCCCTTGAAATATTCTTCGTTCTTGGAAACGCTATTGACCAGATAGACATTGAACCGGTTGCGCATGGATTTTAACGGTTCGAGTCCAAACAGGTTCTCGGCAGCATTGCGGGCAAGAGCCTCGAAAGTGCCATCAGCTATGAGTCTGTCTGAGAACGCGTCACCTGTGATAACTATATCTATTCCGTTTCCTATGCTGGCCTTCTGGAGGGTCTTCACCTTGCCATCGAGGGAGTAATCTGATGATTCGTAATGCTCGACATGGGTGTTCATGACTTTTTCAAGATATTCGATGGTGTTGTCAACAATGGAACCGTATCCTGAACCCCCCAGCTCTAACATGGAGCAGTATTGGACAGTGTTTTCTGGGCCTATCACTACAAGTTCGTTCGGGCTCATAATGTAAGAAGGATAGGTACCATCTCCCTGTTCAGCGTAGAAGGCAGATTGGAAATCAGTGCTGCCAGGATAGCAATAGTGGATAAAGGAGTCCCATTCAGTATTGCATTCGGAAAGCAGTTGCATAAAGTGTCTGGTACACTCTTCCTGCTCAGAAACCTCGATAGGATAGATATCAGTATACGTGATTATTCCGAGTCCTTTGTCCTTTGCCACATCGTAGAATGCCTTCAGTTTCTGGAGATAATCCTTGGCCATTGAATACGAGAACTCCGGACTGACCTTGAAGAGTATGGTATAGTCGTTCTTCTTGATTTCTTCTTCGATGTCCAAGGTTTTTCCTGAGACCGTAGTGAGTTTGGCCGACCTTGGTCCAGGCACGTTTGATGCCCGGAGGTCATCCATTGTGAATTGGTTTTCGGCCATGACACCTCCCCAGAACTTCCAGAAATACTCCAGCCTCCTGAACGAAGCGGGCAAGGTTCCACTCAATTGGTTGCCTCTGAACTCACAGAAAGTCAGGTTTGCAAGGTTGCCGAACGATTCAGGGATGGATCCTGTAATATTGTTGGAGTTGAGCCTCAGATATTCAAGGTCGTACAGTTCGCCTATTTCCGGAGGGAGTTCACCTGTGATATTTGCATCGTTGATTCCAAGGACCTTCAGTTTCTTGAGGTTCTTGATTGTCGGCGGAATAGGCTGAGGATCCATCCAGTAAGGATTGTTGATGTACAGTTGTTCGAGCTCAGTCAGTCCGAACAGGCTGGCTGGCAGTGTTCCGCTGAAAGATAATCCCTGGAGTATGAGATACTTGAGTTTCTTCAGATTGCCGATCTCTTCAGGGATAGGCCGGTATCCGGAAGTGGAAGTGTGTTCCCCGGAAAGGGTCAGTTCCTCGAGTTCTGTAAGGTCCCCTATCTCTTTTGGCAGGTATCCCTTCAATCCGTTATCCCAAAAACTGATGTATTTGACGTGTCCTTTATCATCTGCGCCAACCCCGAACCATTTCCTCAATGGTTTATCGCTGAGCCAGTTGGTGTTATCTTTCCAGTTCTGGCCGCCCATTGCCTCGTAAAAGGCAGCAAGCGCAGCCTTTTCCTTGATGATTGATTCAGATATACCCTCCTGGACGAGAGTGATGGTGATTGGTTCGATCTTTCCGTTATAATCCTTAACCAATAACTTTCCTGAACGAGGCTGCTCGCTGCCGTTTTCTTCAAAGGACAAAAGTATCTGTCCGTTATTCAAAGACCTGACCTGAACCAATTTAATCCAGGACTGCGCAGCTTCATCTACTTCTACCAAAGGAAGGGTGTTGTACATGGTCTGGATAGCATACTCTCCTCCATAGTAAGGAATCTCCATTACGTCTCCGACCTGTATGACCTTCTTTTCTTCCTGTACGAAGGTCAGCGTGGTCGGTGCAACCTTGCCGTTCTTGTCCTTGACGGTGACCTTGCCAGTCCTCTCCTCCGGATTCGGATTAGCATCGAAACTGAACTCAAGTTTGCCGCTGGTGAGAGCCCTGACTGCTACGAACTTTATCCATGACTGGGCTGCAGACTCGACCTCGACGACGACATCGGTATTGTATTGGACATCTACAGAGAAGGTTCCACCTTCAGCTGGAATCTCCATCACGTCTCCGACGGATATGACCTTCTTCTCCTCTTGGACAAACGTGAGTGTTATTGGGCTGACCTTGCCGTTCTTGTCCTTGACGGTTACCTTGCCGGTCCTGACGTCCGGATTCGGATTCGCATCGAAACTGAACTCCAGTTTTCCGCTGGTGAGAGCCCTGACTGCCACAAAGTGGATCCAGGACTGCGCAGCAGGCTCGACTTCGACAACCACGTCCGTGTTGTACTGGACATCCACCGCAAAGGATCCTCCCTCCGCAGGTATCTCCATCACGTCTCCGACAGTTATGACTTTCTTCTCTTCCTGGACGAAGGTCAGGGTGATGTCGGACACCTTGCCGGACTTGTCCTTTATGGTTATCTTGCCCTGACGAGGGTCGGTGTCCTGGTTCTCGGCGAACCGGAATTCGAGCTTGCCGCTCTTGAGGGCGCGGGTAGCCACGAAGGTGATCCAGGACTGCGCTCCGGTTTCCACAACCACGTCGAAATCGGTATTGTACTGGATATCAACCGCAAAGGTACCACCCTCAGCAGGGATAGTCATCACGTCTCCTACTGTAATGACCTTCTTTTCTTCCTGGACGAAGTTAAGAGTTACAGGAGCGGCCTTGCC
>JAGDBQ010000041.1 GCA_017958985.1 Bacteroidales bacterium | reverse complement strand
TACTTTATGTTCGGTATCAACTACCGGCATCACTGGATATTCAACAGGAGACACCAGAGGTACAAGGATGTATTCGAGAAACAGACCTCTCCCGGACTGAACGCCCTCCTGTTCGGGCATTCCGAGGAAGAGAAGGTCAGGGAAGATTTCCGCCCCCTCGCCAAGCTGATGGCCAGGAAGAATTACCCGACCGTCACTTCCGGGAACGATTTCGAGATCATCACGACCGGAGAACGGAAGTTCGAGCTGCTATGCCGGGATATCCGGGAGGCCAGGGAGTCGATCCATATCGAATATTTCCATTTCGGGAACGACGAAAGCAGCAGGATAGTCAAGGGTCTCCTCATGCAGAAGGCCAGGGAAGGCGTGAAAGTCCGGTTCCTCCACGAGAATGTCGCCAACTTCCCCATCAGTTCGAGATACTATGCGGATATGAAGAAGGCCGGGGTCGAGATAGTCAAGTTCACCAACCCCAGGATGCATATTCTCGATTTCGTCAATACGGTCAACTACCGCAACCACAGGAAGGTAGTCGTGATAGACGGGAAGATCGGCTATACCGGAGGAATGAACATCAACGACCGCTATTTCAAGAAGTGGAGGGATACCCACCTCAGGATCACCGGAAAGGCCGTCGCATCACTGCAATACACCTTCCTGGATTCCTGGCTTACCGGAAAGGGCAGGATCGACCGCAATATGACTGAATACTACCCTATGGTACAGGGTATCACCGCCCCGGCCGGACAGGCCGTCCTCTGCCCGGGGGACGGAGCCGTCGATTACCGGAACATCCAGGAGACGCTCAGGGACAAACTGGTCCAGATCGTTCCCGACGAACCCGACCTCCCGTATCCCATCCTCCAGTACAGCTACGAATGGGCAATCCATCACGCCCGCAGGTACATTTATTTCCAGACTCCATATTTCGTCCCCCCGGAACCCGTACTGAATGCTCTCAAGTCGGCCGCGATGTGCGGTGTGGACGTGCGTCTAATGCTTCCCGAGGTTGCCGACAACATACTGATGCGCCCGGCCAACAGGGCGTATTACGAAGAAATCCTCAGTGCAGGAGTAAGGATATTCCTGAGGCAGGGAGAGTTCATCCACTCGAAGACGTTCGTGAGCGACGACTACCTGTCCAGCATCGGCTCTGCGAATATGGATGCCCGGAGCTTCGACCTGAACTACGAAATCAATTCCTACATCTACGACGAGGAAACCGCAGTCCTGAACCGAAGGATCTTCCTGTCTGACCTGGCTGAATGCAGGGAGCTGACCCTTGAGGAGTGGTCGCGCAGGCCGTGGTTTTCAAGGCTCATCCAGTCCGTAATCCGCCTCTTCGCTCCCCTGCTCTGATGCCTCCGGCATTCTTTCCCGCTCCCCTACAGTATCTTCAAGGCTATGCTGGCGCAGGCCTCGGCGTCGGCAAGGGCGTGGTGATGCTGAAGGAGGTCGTGACCGCAGACAGCTGCGACCGTTTGGAGCCGGTGATCCGGGAGAGTGCTACCGAAATACCTGCGAGAGGCAGACAGGGTATCATGGAAAACGTAATCCGGATAATCCATCCTGTAGACCCTGAAGACGGCCTTCAGGCAGCCTTCGTCGAACCGGCTGTTGTGGGCGACCAGCGGAAGGCCCTCTATATCGGGAGCTATCTTCTCCCATACATAGGGGAACACCGGCGCATCATCGGTGTCTTCCGGGCCCAGACCGTGCACCCGACGGCAGAACCACTGGTAATAGTCCGGCTCCGGATGGATCAGGCTGTAGAACCGCTCTGTGATTTCCCCTCCGCGGACGACCACGACCCCTACGCTGCACACGCTTGAAGGACACTCGTTCGCCGTCTCGAAATCTATGGCTGCGAAATCAGTCATCCAGCAGGTCCTTCAGTTTGACTGCCTGGAACACGATCTGGGCGGTACTGCCTTCGTAAAGGATTCCGACGGTATGCTCGTCGATCATCGCCATACAGGAATATCCCCATCCTGGTTCTTCGTCCAGGAGCAGGGAATGCGGCCACGTGTTCCCTTGATCCTCGCTGCACCTGATGGTCATCATATTCCTCTGGGTCCGGGAGTCCGGGTTGGAGAACAGGAGAAGGTCCCCGGCCTTGAGCAGGCTCGCCTGGCAGACAGGTTCCTGAAGCAGGTTGTTGGAGACGTGCTCGGTCCAGGTTTCGCCAAGGTCCTCTGTCACAAAGACTTTCCTGTGACGGTCATCGGTGCCGTGGTTCCTCAGGTTCAGCATCAGGACGCCCGGCCGGATCTCCGCCACCTGGTCCTCGCAGGCGTGGTCCACGGCCATATTGGAAACCTTCCAGGTCTCCCCGCCGTCCTTGCTGTACATTATGCCGCCTGAAGGTACTTTGTCCTTGTCCCAGACCTGGACCGGTACCACGAGGGTCCCGTCGAGCATCGTTATGCCCCTGCCGGGACCGCTGAAGAAGGTCGCGGAAGCAGGGTCCTTGAGCTGGGGAGTGAGGTTGACCGGAGGAGACCAGGTCTTGCCGCCGTCACGGCTCCTGACAACCACCATCTGCCCCACGTCTATCGGGTCCAGCCCGTCCTTCGAGTTGATAATGATGGTCCTGCCATCGAAGCCGTGCCCCCAGATAGCGAATATGAATATGTCGCCCGTCCGTTCGTCGACCAATATGCAGGGGTCTCCGCAACCGTTCTGGTCTTTCGGAAGTCCCCCGTACTCACCCAGATCCATCGCCACCTTCATCTTGCTCCAGGTCCTGCCCCCATCCTTGCTGACCTGGCAGCCGATGTCTATGTCCGACTGGAGGTCGAAAAAGCTGGTCCAGCGGACGTCGTACGCGGCAATCAGGTCACCGGATACAGTCCTGGAGAGTGCCGGGATGCGGTAAGAATCCGAACCGTCGTCCCCGTGCTTCCGGAGAGCTATCGCATACCGTCGCCCACCCGAAGGACCGTGTTCCTCGATCCCGCACTTGACGCCGCCGACGGACACAGAACCGACCCTGCAGGAGAAAGTATCGGAGAGACCGACCTTGGACGAGGCAACGCTCAAGCTTATGCAGAAATGGTTGTCCCCCTTGACCAGTTCCCTGTCGAAACGCAGGACGACATTCCCGGATGCGGGCTTGACCTTGCATACCGTCATCGCAGACCTGGAAGCATACCAGGGGAATGCTCCCGCTCCCCACGACCTGGCGCTTTCCTTGAAGACGTTGGACCTGGTCCTGGACAGTATCGGGGAAACTGTCCCCGTATATACCAGACGCAGGTCCCTTACAGCCTTGAGGGGAATTCCTTCAAGTGAAACCTGCACTTCCCCGGACACCTTGCCCGAGGCCTCGCGGGGAATCACGATCTCTGAGACTACATTGTATTCCCTGTCCAGGACAACAGGAATCCTGGGGTTAAAAACATCGACCGCCAAGGTTGCCAGGACGGTGGTAAGGATGGTGGCTAACATAATCGTAATCAGCTAATAAACAGTAATTCACGGTACTTCGGAAGAGGCCAGGTCTTGTTGTCTATCCTTTCTTCCAGCTTGTCGATAGGCTTCCGGATATCGTTCAGGGCCTCCGCGATTTCGTGGTAAGCAACCGCCTTGCGGTATTCGTCCGTAATCTTGTTGGCCCTCTTGCGCGCCTCCTTCATCGCCTCAGCCTTGGCTGCTATATCCTCTATATAGGATGAGATCTCCTTGATGAGCCTGATCTCATAGGAACAGGTGGATGTGTCGCCGAACACTTCCTTGCTCAGAGCCACATCCTTCAGGAGCCTGGTCTTGTACTCATAGGCAGCCGGAACTATATGGTTGATGGCCATCCTGACCATCACCCTGGATTCGATCTGGACCTTCTTGGTGTACATATCCCATTTCACTTCGTTGCGGGCGGCCAGTTCCTTCTCGGTATAGACCTTTGTCTTCTTGAACATCTCGACGGATTCCGGTCTCTGGAAAACCTTGATCATTTCCGGGACACTGGTCTCCACGTCAAGTCCGCGCCGCTTAGCCTCCTCGAACCATTCCTCGGAATAACCGTTGCCGTCGAAGCAGACGACATCTATCACCGAGGCTATGATAGGCTTCAGTGTGTCCATTATTGCCACGTTGAGCGGCTTTCCGGCAGCCAGTTCCTTGTCGAGCTGCTCCTTGAAATCCATCAGCTGCTCGGCCACGGCGGCGTTCAGGGTCGTCATCGCACCGGCGCAATTGGCGGAAGATCCTACGGCCCGGAACTCGAAGCGGTTGCCGGTAAACGCGAACGGGGACGTCCTGTTACGGTCGGTGTTGTCCACGAATATCTCCGGGATCTCCACCAGTCCGAGCCTCTTCCCGGTCTTGTCCGAAATCTCGATTGGAGTATCGGACGGCAGCTCCAGAAGCTTACGGAGGACGTCGGTCATAGTCTTGCCGAGGAATGCGGACACGATGGCCGGGGGTGCCTCGTTGCCTCCGAGACGATGTGCGTTGGTGGATGAAGCTATGGATGCCTTCAGGAGGGCGTTGTGCTTCTGTACGGCAGCCAGGACGTTGACGAAGAAAGTGATGAACTGAAGGTTCCCCTTCGCATCCTTGCCCGGAGCCATCAGCATCGTGCCGGTGTCCGTACCCAGGGACCAGTTGTTGTGCTTGCCGGAACCATTCACCCCCTCGAAAGGCTTTTCGTGGAACAAGACCACGAAACCGTGCCTGCGGGCGATCATATTCATTATGTTCATCAGCAATTGGTTCTGGTCGTTCGCTAGGTTGGTCTCCCCGAAGATCGGAGCGAGTTCGAACTGGTTCGGAGCGGCTTCGTTATGGCGGGTCTTCAGAGGAATCCCAAGCCTGTGGGCGGCTATCTCCAGGTCCCTCATAAACTCTGCGACCCTGGAAGGGATAGCTCCGAAATAATGGTCGTCAAGCTGCTGGTTCTTGGATGAATTGTGCCCCATCAGGGTCCTGCCGGTGATCATAAGGTCGGGCCTGGCAGCGTAGAGGGATTCATCCACCAGGAAGAACTCCTGTTCCCATCCCAGGTATGAATGTACCTTCCTGACTTCCGGGTCGAACAGCTGGCAGATCGGAAGGGCGGCCTCGGAAACGGCTTTCAGGGCCTTCTTGAGAGGGGTCTTGTAATCCAGAGCCTCTCCCGTATAAGCTATGAATACGGTCGGGATACAGAGAGTGTCATCCATTATGAATACCGGGGAAGTCGGATCCCAGGCCGTGTACCCGCGAGCCTCGAAGGTGGCCCTTATGCCTCCGTTGGGGAACGATGAGGCATCCGGTTCCTGCTGGGCCAGGGACTTCCCGTCGAAGGTCTCGATCACACCTCCCTTGCCATCGTAGTCGATGAGCGAGTCGTGCTTCTCGGCGGTACCCTCCGTCAGGGGCTGGAACCAGTGGGTGACGTGGGTAACGTGGTGATCCATCGCCCATTTCTTCATTCCTTCGGCGACGCAGTCAGCCGTCTTCCGGTCCAGCGGGCTGCCGTTGTCTATGCAGTCCAGAAGGGCATCCAGAGTCTTTGTGTCAAGATACTTGTGCATCTTGGCGCGGTCGAATACCAGTTCTCCGAAATAATCGGATGTCTTTTCCAAAGGGCGTTCTGCAGGGACAGCCTTCTTCTCGAAGGACTCCTTGACCAAGTCAAATCTGTCGATACTCATAATTGCTGCAATTTAAACAATCCCCCTCTTTCATCAAAGATTTTTTTCTCTTTTGGCGATTTCCCGGTCGCTCCCGGAGCCCTTCTGGGACCTGTGGAAAAAACTGTGGAAAAATTTGGAAAGTAGTGGAAGAAAATGGAAAATAATTCCTACCTTTGTAGTCAGCGTGAAAGACGAATGAGATGATCACATTCATAGGTGAATATTCAGCGAAGATAGACGACAAGGGGAGAGTTGTTTTCCCCTCGCCGTTCAAGTCGCTGGTCCCGGCCGAAGGTGATTCAAGGTTCGTGGTAAAGAAGGATATCTTCGAAGACTGCCTTGAAATGTACACCTACGAGGAATGGGAACGCCAGTCTGAAGAGGTCAAATCGAAACTGAATTTCTTTAATCGTGCTCACGCCGCTTTCTGGAGAGAGTATATGCGCAACCGCGCGGTAGTCGAACCCGACGCCAAGCTCGGCCGCATCTCTATTCCCAAGAAGCTTCTGGAGTCAATTGGTGTAACGAAAGAGGTAGTCTTCTCGGGCAACGATTACAAGATAGAGATCTGGGCTAAGGAAAGGTACGAGGCCTCCGAGATCTCGAACGAGGAATTCTTGAATATCGCCGGACAGCTATCTCAGCAGAGGTAGGAGGAAGGCCGATGTCTGAATACCATACTCCAGTACTGCTCGAGGAGAGCATTTCCGCATTGATATCTGACCCCTCAGGGATATACGCCGACGTCACATTCGGAGGCGGTGGTCACACCGCCGGAATCCTTTCACGCTTAAATGAAGACGGTCACGTCATCGCCTTCGATCGTGACGGAGACGCTATACGCAACAGAATCGAAGACAGCCGCCTTACGATGGTAAGGGCGGACTTCCGCTTCATCCGCAATTACGTCCTCTATGAAGGGCACAAGCTGGCAAAGGATGGGCAGGACATCCTGCTGGACGGCATCCTGGCCGACCTGGGTGTCTCTTCGCACCAGTTCGACACGGCGGACAGAGGCTTCTCCTTCCGCTATGACGCGCCGCTGGATATGCGGATGAACCAGGAAGGAGGGATCACGGCCGCAGATGTGGTGAACGGATATTCCCGGGAAGACCTGGAAAGGATATTCCGCCTCTACGGAGAAGTGGACAATGCCCGCAAGCTTTCACAGCTCATCGTCGCGGCGCGGTCCGGGTCAGCCATAACCACCACCGGGGAGCTGGACAAGGCCATCGGGTCCGCACTTCCGAAGTTCGCGGAGCACAAGTTCCTTGCGAAGGTCTACCAGGCCCTGCGCATCGAAGTCAACCACGAGATGCTCTCGCTGGCGAAGTTCCTCGAAGGGGCCGCTGATTCCCTGAAACCCGGAGGCAGGCTGGTGGTCATAACCTACCATTCCCTCGAAGACAGGATGGTCAAGAATTACATCAAGACCGGGAACACCGAGGGAAAGGAAGAAAAGGATATGTACGGGGTGGTGCATTCCCCGTTCAAGGCAGTGAACCGCAAACCGGCATTGCCGACTGAAAGTGAAATATCGTCCAACACGAGGGCCCGCAGCGCAAAGCTGAGGGTCGCCGAAAGAACCGCAGAATAAGATGCTTGGAGAGAAGGAACAGAGGAAATGGAGATTCTCCGACGTCGGAGAATGGCTCAAGAACGCCTTCCTTGCGACTATCAAGGGAGAGTTCCTGCTCAGGCTCCACGTGAGCAAGTACTTCATCCACATCATATACACATTCTTCCTCTTCTTCGCCAGCATCTGGCTGAGCCTCAAGATCGAAAAGACGCTCACCAAGGTCGAGGACAACAGGAAGGCTCTGGAGGACATAGAGATATACCACGCCCAGAAGACGGTTGAACTGGTCAGCCTGGGCAGGATGACGAAGGTACAGGAAATGCTCGGCAAGGCAGGGTCCGAAGTCGGAATGCCTGAAGAGCCGGCAAGCAGGATCAAGTAAAAAGGAAAAGGATGGCAGTACAGTCTCAGAACGCTACCAAGAAGGAGAGGGACAGGATCGCGATGATCCTGTACTACCTCTATGCCTTCTTCCTCATCCTGGCCTTGATCCTGGTCGGGCGGATTATCTATATCCAGTGCTTCTGGAAACTGGACAAGGATGTCGCCAAGTACTTCATTCCAAAGAGCACGAAGAGCGTCATCGAGCCGAACCGAGGAGCCATCATCGGCTGCGACGGGAAGCTGCTCGCCCTCTCTACCCCTATGTACCAGCTGTATATGGACTGCACGGTGAGGAAGGACTATTTCTCATCCAAGGGTTCCAAGGGCAAGGAGCTGGAAAAGGAGTGGCTGGACAATGCCAACGGGTTCGCCAAAACGTTCTCCTCCCTCACCGGCGACCGGACCGACTGGTACAGGCTCATCGTCAAGGGACGCAAGGACGGCAACAAGTACCTGAAACTCGGGCCTGCGATCGACAGGGAGACCCTGGTCAAGCTCCAGGAGAGCACGATGATGGGAGACGGCAGGAACAAGAGCGGAATAATCATCGAGAAGAAGGACTCCCGCCAGTACCCGTACGGCACCCTCGCCAGGAGGACCATCGGCTATGTCAAGGACAACAGCAATTCCAACGGCAACAACCACATCGGTCTCGAAGGGAAATACGATTACATCCTCCACGGAAAGGAAGGTGAGATCTGGCTCAGGCCCACCGACAACAGGGAAAGGATACAGAACTACGACAGCACCTACGTCAAACCCGAGGACGGGATGGATGTCAGGACCACCCTGGACATTACGATGCAGGACATAGTGGACAGGGCTCTCAGGAGGCAGATCGAGGAGAACAAGTCCATAGAGATGGGTTGTGCCATCCTGATGGACGTCAAGACCGGAGCCATCCGTTCGATGGTCAACCTGGTCAGGGATTCCACCGACTGGAGCCTGGGCGAGACGTACAATATGGCCATCGGACTGGGTTCGGAGCCGGGTTCGGTATTCAAGGCCACCACCCTCACCACCGCCCTTGAAGACGGTTACATCAAATCCCTGGACGAGACCATCCCTACCAACAACGGCTTCGTTCCGGGACATCCGAACTATCCCCAGGACGACCACGTGATCAGAATGAAGGAGATATCCTACCTGCACGGATTCGAGATCTCCTCCAACTATGTATTCCGCTACATCGCGGTGATGAACTATGAGGACGATCCGAAGAGATTCCTCGACAAGCTGTACCTGTACAAGCTGGGACAGGCATTCGATTTCGACCTGGAAGGCCTGAGGCAGCCTGTCATCCCGTCACCGGACAGCCCGCTCTGGTCCAATACCGCCCTGGGCTCCATCGCGATGGGATACACCGTCCAGGTCACTCCGCTCCATATCCTGACCTTCTACAACGCCATAGCGAACAAAGGCAAGATGATGAAGCCATATCTGGTGGAAGGAATAGAACAGCACGGAGTCGTGAAGAAAAAGCTGGGGCCGAGCGTCCTGAACGCATCCATATGCTCCAAAGCCACGGCTGACACGGTGCTGAGGGCTATGAAGGCCGTTACTTCCGAAGGTACCGCTACCAAGCTCAAGGATGCAAAGGCGCAGGTGGCAGGCAAGACCGGAACTTCAAGGCAGGTCCTCTCGAAAGAGGAAAGGCAGAGATTCGGAATGTCGAACCCGTATGTCACGAAGGACGGAAGCTATCATAACCTGGCCACCTTCGTGGGGTTCTTCCCTGCCGACGATCCAAAATACAGTGCCATTATATGCCTTAAGTCATATCTCATCAAAGGCAGCGTCTACGGAGGGGTCCTCCCTGCCGCGGCTATGCGGGAGATAGTGGACGCCCTGTATTCCCTCGACCCTGAATGGGGCCGCGAAGTACGCTCCGAGGGACAGGTGAAGCAGATGACCCTGGACCGCCAGGTTCCTGAAAAGGACGGCTCCAAGGAGACCCTGGTCCCTGATGTGGGCAACCTGGGACTGAAGGATGCGATGTTCATCATCGAGAACAGCGGGCTGAAGTGCAAGTACACCGGCACGGGGCACGTGGCAGGACAGACTCCTGCCGCAGGCCAGAAGGCCGGAAAGGGTTCAACCGTAACCATAACGTTGAAATGAGGCTGGAGAATATCATAAAAGGTTGTGAAGTCACCGGAGTCCGGGGAAGCCTGGACATCGGGATAACCGCAATATGCAACGACTCCAGGAAAGTAGTTCCGGGATCTCTGTTCATTGCCGTGAAAGGCCACGGAAGCGATGGCCACGACTATATCGGCAAGGCCATGGAAGCCGGGGCCGCCGCCATCGTCTATGAAACCGAAGGCGGCTTCACCTGGAAAGACGGTGTGACCTTCGTGAAGGTTGCCCATTCACGGCTGGCCGTCGCACTGATGGCGGACAACTTCTACGACCATCCTTCAGGGAAGCTGAACCTGATAGGGATCACCGGCACCAACGGGAAGACCACCACGGTCACCCTGCTGTACCACCTGTTCATGGCTCAGGGATATGAGTGCGGCCTGCTCTCCACAATAGCCAACTACGTAGGCACCCGCAGGACCGAGACCACGAACACCACTTCCGATCCGATCACCATCAATTCGCTTCTCAGCGAGATGGCGGACGCGGGTTGTGAATACTGCTTTATGGAAGTGAGTTCCATCGGAGTCGAGCAGGACAGGGTCGCAGGACTCGAGTTCAAGGAAGGAATATTCTCGAACCTCACCCACGACCACCTGGATTACCACGGAACGTTCGCGGAATACCTGCGCTGCAAGAAACTGTTCTTCGACAACCTTCCGTCCACCGCCAAGGCGATCACCAACATCGACGACAGGAACGGAGGCGTGATGGTCCAGAACACCAAGGCCAAGGTGGTGACATATTCCTGCAGGACCGTAGCCGACCATACCTGCCGGATCATCGAGCAGAGTTTCGAAGGGATGCTCCTGAGGATAGACGGGCGGGAAGCCTGGACCAGGCTCATCGGTGAGCACAATGCCTACAACATCCTGGCTATATACAGCGCAGCCGTGGAAGCCGGCGCCGACCCGGAAGAGACCCTCGTGGCGATTAGCAAGCTCGAATCGGCACCCGGTCGCCTGGAAGTCCTGCACGGGCCGCGGAACCTCTCTGTGATCATCGATTACGCCCATACTCCGGACGCCCTGGAGAACGTCCTCAAGACCCTCAAGGGAATCGACGCAGGCAAGCATCTGACCTGCGTGTTCGGGTGCGGCGGAGACCGTGACAAGACCAAGAGGCCCGAGATGGCCAAGGTCGCGGAGGACTATTCCGACAGGATAGTCGTAACCTCGGACAACTCCAGGTCGGAACGTACCGAAGATATCCTGGACGACATCAGGAAAGGACTTACCCTGAAGGGTCTGGCCAAAGCGGTATTCATTGCCGACAGGAAGGAAGCTATCCGGACTGCCGTGATGCTGGCTCCTGCGGGATCCATCATCCTGCTCGCCGGGAAGGGACACGAGACTTACCAGATAATAGGGAACGAACACAGGCACTTCGACGAGAGGGAGATAACCTCGGAAGTGTTCGCAGATATGGAAACAACTGAATAACGGAAATATACGATGATATACCACCTCTTCCAATTCCTTGAGAAATACGACATTCCCGGACAGCACCTGTTCACGTACCTGTCCTTCAGGGCAATGCTTACCAGCATCGCAGCGATGCTCATCTCCTTCTTCATCGGAAGGAAGATAATCAAGTGGCTGCAGAGGAAGCAGATCGGAGAATCTATCCGCGACCTTGGTCTGGAAGGGCAGCTTCAGAAGAAGGGTACCCCGACGATGGGCGGAATCATAATCATCATTTCCATCGTGGTCCCGGTACTGCTGTTCTGTGACCTCACCAACATCTACACGCTGCTCCTGCTCTTCACGACCCTGTGGTGCGGGGCGCTCGGATTCTCGGATGACTACATCAAGGTATTCAAGCACAACAAGGAAGGCCTTCATCCGAAAGCGAAGCTTGCTGCCCAGCTGATCCTCGGCCTGGTGGTCGGAATGACGGTATGGCTCAGCAACGACATAGTGGTCAGGGAGAAAGTCAAGGTCACCCCGGGCATCGCCAACGTGGTGGAAAAAGGCAACAGCGCTTCGCTGAACGTGGATTCGGAGACCCTCGTTGCGGAAACGGACGGATGGAAGATGGAGAATGTGGTCAAGAGTACGAAGACTACGATACCGTTCGTGAAGGACCACGAGTTCGACTACAAATGGCTTTCGCCTTTCAAAGGGAAATGGGGATGGTACTGCAAATGGGGCATATACGTCCTTATGATCGTAATCGTGATAATGGCCTGCTCGAACGGAACCAACCTTACGGACGGGATGGACGGACTGGCGGCCGGTACCAGTGCGATCGTGGGAGTGGTACTGGGCATCCTGGCCTGGCTGGGAGGTAACCTCGTCAGTTCCAATTACTTGAATATAATGTACATACCCGGAAGCGGAGAGATAGCCGTCTTCATATCCGCCTTCGTGGGTGCCCTGATGGGATTCCTGTGGTTCAACTCCTACCCGGCACAGGTGTTTATGGGAGATACCGGAAGCCTGACCATCGGTGGCATCATCGGGGTGAGCGCTGTCCTGATGAGGAAGGAGCTCCTGCTCCCGATCCTGTGCGGGATATTCCTCGTCGAGGCGCTTTCGGTCATAATGCAGAGGACATATTTCAAATACACGAAGAAGAAATACGGTGAAGGCAGGAGGGTCTTCAAGATGACTCCGCTGCACCACCATTACCAGAAGGAAGGCATACCGGCCTTGTTCACCAAGCCGGTCCACGCCATTCCGGAGGCAAAGATAGTCACCAGGTTCTGGCTGATCGGGGTAATTCTCGCAGTCTCGACCCTGGCGTTGCTTAAAATCAGATAGTCACTTAGTCAAGATATGAGCAGAATAGTTGTTTTGGGCGGTGGAGAGAGCGGTGTCGGAGCCGCTGTGCTCGCAAAGGTAAAGGGATTCGACGTATTCCTTTCAGACAACGGAACGATAGAAGGGCACTTCGCGGACGATCTGCGCAAGTGGGAAATCCCTTTCGAACAGGGCGGACACACAGAGGAACTGATCCTCAACGCGGACGAGGTCGTGAAGAGTCCGGGCATTCCGAGCACCGTTCCGATGGTCAGGAAACTCGAGGCACAGGGCACACCCATCCTGTCCGAGATAGAGTTCGCGGGAAGGTACGATTCCGCCAAGAAGATATGCATAACGGGAAGCAACGGCAAGACCACGACTACTTCCCTGATATACTATCTCCTGAAGAACGCCGGCCTGAACGTGGGCCTCGGAGGCAATATAGGCAAGAGCTACGCATACCAGGTAGCTACGGAGCACTATGACTACTATGTACTGGAAATCAGCAGTTTCCAGCTGGACAACTGCTATGAGTTCCACCCTGACATAGCCATCATAACGAACATATCTCCGGACCACCTCGACCGCTACGACTACCAGCTCGAGAACTATGTAAAGTCCAAGTTCCGGATCACCCAGAACCTGAACCCTGAAGACTGCTTCATCTTCGACTCCGACGACTCGATCACCATCGACCACCTCAACAAGATAATCATCTCCGCCAAGAAGCTTCCTTTCACCCAGAAGGAACCTTACCTGGAGCAGGGAGCGTTCCTCAAGGACGACAAGATCGTGGTCAGGGTGGACAACGAAGAGTGCAACGTCTATCTCAAGGAGCTGGCCCTGGGCGGCAAGCACAACATCTACAACTCGATGGCCGCAGCCCTCGCAGCCAAGGCTTCGGGAATAGACAACCAGGTCATCCGGGAATCCCTGGCCACCTTCCAGCCTATCGAGCACAGGCTCGAACCGGTGCTCAGCATCAAGGACGTCCTGTACATAAACGATTCCAAGGCCACCAACGTGGATGCGGCCTGGTATGCCCTGGAGTGCCAGACGAGGCCGGTCGTATGGATAGTCGGAGGCAAGGACAAGGGCAACGACTACGAGGTCCTCAAGCCTCTGGTCAAGGAAAAGGTACGCGCCATCGTTTGTCTCGGAGTGGATAACAGCAAGATCCGCGAGGCGTTCGAGGACCTGGTCGGGAAGGACAACTTCGTGGAGACCCGCTCGGCTGAAGATGCCGTCCTGGAATCCAGCAAGTTCGCCCAGAGCGGGGATGTCGTTCTGCTCAGTCCCTGCTGCGCAAGTTTCGACCTCTTCCACAATATGGAAGAGCGCGGTGAAAAATTCAAGGAAGCCGTCAGGAGGCTGTAAGGTTAGCGGACACTATGGCACAGGACAAGGAGAAGAGAAAGAATACATTGTGGAACTTCGTGGACAACCTCGAAGGAGACAAGGTGGTATGGATGATCGTACTGCTGCTGATGCTCATATCCATAGTCGCCATCTTCTCCTCCACCTCCCAGCTCGCCCTCCAGAAGAGCACCTCCAGGATGAAGATAATCAGCGAGCAGATGCTCATAACCCTCGGAGGCCTGGTCATCATCACGTTCTGTTACAACATAAGGAGGATCGGTGTATTCCGCGTCTTTTCGCAGCTCGGGTACCTGTTCTCGATCTTCCTGCTGGCCGTCCTCGCATCCCATAAGCAGGTCGGCCCTATCAAACCGGTATTCATCAACGAAGCATACCGTATCGTCTCGGTGGGAGGTATCCAGATACACGTCTTCGAGGTGGTCAAAGTAGCTATGGTGATGTATCTCGCCTGGGCGGTCAACGCCTACAGGAACGACAAGTTCGCCATAGCGAACCTTCTGGGGCGCAAGTATCCGTTCTGGAACAAACCGATGGTCAAGAAGGTGGTTTACATCTACCTCCCGATATTCACGGTCTGTCTCGGAATAATGGTAGGAAGCCTTTCCAGCACCATATTCATAGGAGCCATAATGTTCATCACCATCCTGATCGGCGGAATCAGCGTGAAGGAACTGGTCCTCCCCGGAGTCATAGCCGTCGGGATACTCTTCGCCTGCATCGGTATCAATGCCGCGTCTTCCAAGCCGGTCGACCAGAAACCGTTCCCGCACCTTGAATCCGCGATGAACCGTATCAGGGGCACCGAGAATACCGAGACCAGGCTGGAAACGATACGCACCAAATCTCCGGGAGACCCTCAGTTCCAGAAGGCCCTCGACAAGATAAAGCAGCCCGTCAGCGCCAAGATCGCCATCAAGGAAGGCGGGATTATCGGCAAGGGCCCGGGAAGGAGCACCCAGAGATACGTAGTCCCGATAATGTTCGAGGACTATATGTTCAGCTTCATAGTGGAGGAATACGGGATACTCGGAGGAATATTCGTGATAATCCTCTATATCAGCCTCCTCGCAAGGGGCTCCCTGATCGTGCGCAACTGCGACAACCACTTCGCCAAGACCGCCGTGGCGGGACTTGTGATCCTGATCACGGGCCAGGCGATGATGCATATATTCATCAACTGCGATATGGGGCCGCTGACAGGACAGACCCTGCCGCTCATCAGTCACGGAAATTCATCCTACCTGATGTTCAGCCTCGCATTCGGAATAATACTTTCCATCAGCAAGATGGCCAGGAAGAAAATCGCACGGGAGGCGGCCCAGGCAGCACCTCTCGTCGAGCACGACGGAAAGGATGAGATGGAAAGTTCCCTCAACGACCTGGACGCCCTCGAGACCCTGGATAACCTGCCTGAAGAAGATTTAAACATTTGATACGATGGAATACAAAGCTTTGAAAGTCATAATCAGCGGCGGAGGCACCGGAGGACACATATTCCCCGCCATCTCGATCGCCAACAAGCTGAAGGAACTCAATCCGCGGACAGAGATCCTGTTCGTCGGCGCAGAAGGCAAGATGGAGATGGAGAAGGTCCCGGCGGCTGGTTATGAGATCATCGGGCTGCCGATAGTCGGACTGCAGCGCCAGCTGAACGTCAAGAACATAATCAATGACATACAGGTCCCTTTCAAGGTCCTCTCCAGCATCAGGAAGGCAAAAAGGATCATCAAGGACTTCAAGCCTGACGTGGCCGTGGGAGTAGGAGGCTATGCAAGCGCTCCCCTGCTCTACGCAGCAACCAAGCTCGGCATCCCGTCGGTGATCCAGGAGCAGAACGGATTCGCCGGGCTCACCAACAAGAAACTCGGCAGCAAAGTCCAGAGCATCTGCGTCGCCTACGAGGGTATGGAGAGATTCTTCCCGAAAGAGAAGATAGTCCTGACCGGAAATCCAATACGCAACGTCTTCGTGCCTTGCACCCCGCAGATGAAGGAGGAAGGAGTACGCGAATACGGTCTCGACCCGTCACGCAAACACATCTTCATCGTGGGCGGCAGCCTCGGAAGCAGCCGATTCAACCAGTGTATGAGGAAGTGGATCTCTGACGGCTGCCCCGGAGGTGAAGGAGTGGATGTACTGTGGCAATGCGGGAAATACTACAAGGCCGGAGTCGATGAGTTTATGAAAGAGAAGCAAGAGGTGGACCCGGAATCTGTCAGGAACATACACCATTCCGATTTCATAGGCAGGATGGACCTCGCCTACGCAGCGGCCGACGTGGTGGTTTCACGCTCGGGAGCGAGTTCGGTTTCCGAGCTATGCGCAGCCCATAAGGCAACCGTATTCGTACCGTCGCCGAACGTGGCCGAAGACCACCAGACCCACAATGCGATGGCTCTGGTCAACAAGCACGCCGCGATGATAGTCAAGGACTCCGAGGCTATGGAGAAGATGATTCCGACAGCCCTGGAACTGCTGAAGGACCCTGAGGAGATCGCGCTGCTAGAGGAAAACGCCGGCAAACTCGCCCTCCCGGACGCTGCCAGGAAGATTGCGGATGAAGTTTACAAGCTTGTATAGAAGGCTTTATGGCAAAATATTCGAAAATATACTTCATAGGAATCGGTGGCATCGGTATGAGTGCCATCGCAAGGTATTACAAATTCAAGGGATACCCTGTCGCGGGCTATGACAAGACCCCGTCGGACCTGACCTACGCCCTCGAGAAAGAAGGCATCGACGTACATTACACGGACGATGTGGACTATATCCCGAAGGATGTGGCTTCCACCCTGGTGGTCTACACACCTGCCATACCGGAAGACCTGAAGGAGCTTATGTACGTAAGGGAACACGGTTACACCGTGATCAAGAGGTCCAGGATGCTGGGTGAACTCGCCGAAGGCCAGACCTGCCTGGCAGTGGCAGGCACCCACGGAAAGACCACTACCAGTACGCTGGTCGCCCATATCCTTACGGAAAGCAAGGATGGCTGTTCCGCCTTCCTGGGCGGGATCTCCAACAACTATGGAACCAACCTCCTCATGAGCCATTCCCAGACCATCGTGGCGGAAGCCGACGAGTTCGACCGCTCGTTCCTCCAGCTCCGTCCGGCGATAGCCGCCATCACCGCGATGGACGCTGACCATCTGGACATATACGGAACCCACGAGGAGTATTGCAAGGCCTTCAGGAAGTTCGCCTCACAAGTCTCCAGGTTCGTGATCCTGAAGCGAGGGCTTGACATCACGCCGGAAGACACGAAGGCGAGGATCCTCACTTACAGCTACGACGATCCCGAGGCTGATTTCCACGCGAGGAACGCTCATCCTGACGAGCTCGGACACTACATCTTCGACCTGGTACATCCGGACGGGGTGATTGAAGGCATCAGAGTCGGGATCCCGGGATGGGTCAACGTGGAGAACAGCGTGGCAGCGGCAGCGATATGCCTGAAGCACAGGGTCGATCCGCTGGCCATAAAAGGAGCGATCGGCTCGTTCAAGGGGGTGAAGCGGAGACTGGAAGCCCACGTAAACGTCCCCGGACTGACTTACATCGACGACTATGCCCATCATCCCCAGGAACTCCGTTCGGCGATCTCGTCGCTCAGGGGTATGTTCCCGGGCAGGAAGATCACGGCTGTCTTCCAGCCTCACCTGTTCACCCGCACCAGGGATTTCGCCAATGAATTCGCAGAAGCCCTGAGCGCGGTAGACAAGCTGATACTCCTGGATATCTATCCGGCGAGGGAAGAGCCTATCCCGGGGGTAACGTCGGAGATCATATTCTCGAAGGTAACCGCTCCTGAGAAAGTGATGCTCAGGAAGGAGGAACTCCTGGATTACCTCCGGGACGAACCGGTCGACGTGCTCGCCACGTTCGGCGCAGGAAACATAGACAGGCTGGTGGAGCCTGTCGCCGAAATGCTCAGGAAGAGATTGGAAGATGAATAAAGGATTGAAGATAGCCCTTGTAACCGCGCGGTTCTGCGCTCTCGGACTCGTTTGTTACGCGATAAGCAAGATGAACGTCGAAAGGAGGCATCAGGTGACGTGCGCCGGAGTCAAGGTCGAATTCGCCGACGGTTTCAACTTCGTCACGGCCGAAGACATAGAGGGCTACCTGAAGAAGGAATACGGGACATATGTCGGCCAAAGGCTTGACAGCCTGGACCTGGCGAAGGTCGAGAAGATACTCGCCGGGAAGGGAGCCATCCTCAAGACCGACGCATACACGACCCCGGACGGCTACCTGAACGTGAAGGTGTACCAGAGGGAACCCGTAGTACGTTTCCAGAAAGGGAATACAGGATTCTACGCCGACGAGAAGGGTTTCATATTCCCGCTCCAGAACAACTACACCTCAAGGGTGCCGATAGTGGACGGCGCCGTTCCTCTGAGCGTCACGGCGGATTACAAAGGCGAGGTAAAGACTCCTCAGGAGAAGCTTTGGCTTTCCAGGGTCATCGCGATGGTCGCCTATATGGACGGCTCGAAAGTGTGGGCGGAGAACATAAGCCAGATTACGGTGGAGCCCGACGGAGACCTGGTGATGGTGCCCCGTGAAGGCAAGGAAGTGTTCATCTTCGGACAGCCTACGGAGATTGCCGCCAAGTTCGAAAAGATGGGGAAATACTACACGGCAATAGTGCCGGACAAGGGAGAAGGGCATTATTCGACCGTGAACGTGAAATACAAGGACCAGATAGTCTGCAGGAAATAGGATAACATATATATGGAAGAAAGGTACATAGCATCAGTTGACCTTGGTACGTCCAAGTTCGCCGTCTGCGTCGCCAGGGTACAGGGCGAGGATATACAGGTGGTCTATTACAAGGAGTCTCCTTCCCAGGGAATCCGGTACAGCTACGTCTTCAGTCCGCTGAAAGTGGAGCAGGGACTGCGGAAGGCGTTGACCGAGGCCCAGCAGGAACTCAAGATCAAGATCCAGAAAGTGATAGTAGGACTGCCGCGTTATTATGTGCGCCAGGAAACGGCATCCGCAGGGACCGTCAGGCAAGATCCGGAATCCTGGATAAGGGAGGAGGAAATCAAGTCTATCAAGTCCATAGCGCTGGAGTCCTATCCCTTGGGTGATTCCAAGACCGAGGTAATCTACGGTGCGGTAGCCCAGTCGTTCTCGACGGAAGACAGTTTCAATGAACTGGAAAGCGACATAGTCGGAATGACTGCCGAGAAACTGGAAGGCAACTTCAAGGTGTTCATCGGGAACCGGAAATATTCCAGGAACATCGACAGCGTATTCTCCGGGATGGGGATCAGCATCGCGAAGAAGTATTTCACTCCTGGCATCACGGCCAGGGCGGTGCTCAAGGAGGAGGAGATGGAGAACGGTGTCGCCTTGATAGACATCGGTGCCGGAGTCAGCTCCGTCACCATATTCAAGGATAAGATAATGCGGTTCTACGCTGCCATACCTTTCGGCGGCAACAGCATCACGAGGGACATCAAGACGGAGTGCAACATCTCATTCGACCTTGCCGAGAATATAAAGAAGGCTTACGGGGCCTGTATGCCGAACAACCTGTCCACCCTGGGCGAGAAAGCGATCAAGATAATCGACGAAAACGACTTGCCTACGGTGCAGGTTCCGGTCAAGTACATCTCGGAGATCATCACGGCAAGGATGAAGGAAATAATCGAGGCCCTTCTGTATGAGATCCAGGTCAGCGGCTATGCTTCCGAAGAGAAGCTGCGGGCAGGAGTGGTCGTCACCGGAGGCGGGGCGGACCTTGTAAACTGCCTGAACCTGATCAAGGCTATGTCGGGTTATTCAGTGAATATCGCCTACCCGAAGAGATTCTTCTCCGGAGAAGGTTGCCCGGGAGTGACTTCCACGAGTGCCTCGACGACTATAGGTATGATCCTGGCTGCGCGGAACGACAAGAGCCTGAACTGTGTCAGCGAGGTACCGGTACGCAGGGTGAAGCCGGTCTCCAAGCCGGTGGTACCGAAACCTGGCCCGAGGCCGGAACATCGGCCCGAACCTAAGCCGGAGCCTCAGCCGGAACCGGAACTTGAGCAGAAATTCGAGGTGCCTGAAGTGACCGTAAGGCCGCCGGAACCGGAACCGGACTATTCTTCCCCTATCGAAGAGACAGTAGCCGAAGCCCAGGAAGAGGCGATGGACGTATTCAGCAACTACAGTCCTGAAGAAATCCGGAACTACAGGAAGAAGGAAAAGGAAAAGAGGAAGGAAGAGCGTACCAAGCGCCAGTTCACTTGGATCAAGCATATCAGGAAAAGCATCTCTGACGGGATGGAAGGCCTGTTTGACGGAATGGAAAATGAAGAAGTATAAATGACAGGAACAATGGGAGACATCACGGACAATCTGAACTTGGAAAGCATAGAGCCCACCGACTGGACGCCTATCCAGTCGATGATCAAGGTCATCGGTATCGGTGGCGGAGGATGCAACGCCGTTAATTATATGTACCGCCAGAAGGTACAGGGATGCAGTTTCATAGTCTGCAATACCGACCGCCAGGCACTCGACGAGAGCCCGGTCCCTGTCAAGGTGCACATAGGCAGGAACGCCCTCGGAGCCGGGACCGACCCGGTCAAGGGACGCAATGCTGCCATCGAGGCTGAGGAATTGATAAAGAAGGTAGTGCTCGGAGAAGGGACCCAGATGCTGTTCATAACCGCCGGTATGGGCGGAGGTACCGGTACCGGCGCCGCCCCGCAGATCGCCAAATACGCCAAGGACAAAGGCATACTGACAGTAGCCGTCGTGACTATCCCGTTCGAGAACGAAGGTTCGATGGCGATGTCCAGGGCGATCGACGGAATACACGAACTTGTCAAGAACGTGGACAGCCTGCTGATCATCAACAACGAGAAGCTCTATGACTTCTTCGGCGACCATCTCATCCAGGATGCATTCCCGAAAGCCGACGAAGTCCTTGCCACCGCCGTCCAGGGTATCACTGAAATCATCTCCAAGCCCGGATATATCAACGTAGATTTCGAAGACATCAAATCGATGATGGCAAACAGCGGGATGGCGCTGATGGGATGCGGTACCGGAACGGGAGAGAACAGGATCGAGGATGCAGTGGTCGGAGCCTTGCAGTCCCCTCTCCTGAACGATTTCGACCTCAAGACGGCAAAGAGCCTCCTGGTCAACATAACCTGCGGAAAGAACGAGCAGGGTCTTACGATGGACGACCTCGCCGCCATAAACGCAAAGATCGACGAATACACCGGAAAGGTGAACAAGTTCAAGACCGGACTGGTCTGGGAAACTGATCCTTCCGTAGGAGACCAGGTCAAGATCACGGCCATTGCCACGGGATTCAGGGTGAACGACCTTTCGAGGATCACCAAGAACGACCTTGGCAACATAATAATGATTGGAAAGGACTTCAAGTACGTCAAGACTCCGGACAACAACAAGGAGGACCGCGGCTCCGGACTGGACCAGAGACTCAATACGATAGGATTCAACGCAGCCGACAATGTCAAGCGCTACCACTTCGACCAGGACAAGAAGCCTGTACTTGTGGTGGAGCCAGGGCAGTCGGTCAGTGAGCTGGAGAGCGTTCCGGCCATCAAACGCACGGTACGACAGGAAAAGGAACAATAAGGAACAGGATAATGGAAAGAAGGACAAGAGTCAGGTTCGCCCCGTCGCCGACAGGACCGCTCCATATGGGTGGAGTCCGTACGGCACTGTACAATTACCTTTATGCCAAGCAGAAAGGCGGTGATTTCATCATCAGGATCGAAGATACCGATTCCAACCGGTTCGTTCCGGGTGCCGAAGAATACATAATCGAAGCCCTGAACTGGTGCGGAATAATCCCTGATGAAGGGGTTGACGCTGAGGGCAAGGTGGTGGAGGTTGCAAGCGAAAGGCATCCTCACGCCCCGTACCGTCAGAGCCAGAGACGCGGGATATACCGGAAATATGCGGAACAGCTCATAGCCAACGGCTATGCATACTACGCCTTCGATTCGTCGGAAGCCCTGGAGAAAGCCCGTGCCGAGGCCGAAGCTGCCGGAAAGACTTTCATCTACAACCAGGCCACCAGGATGCAGCTCCGCAACTCCCTGACCCTTCCTTCAGAGGAGGTCTCCAGGCTGCTGGAGGAAACTTCCGACTGGACTATCCGGTTCAAGATGCCTGAAGATACAGTGGTGGCGATGGACGACCTGATCCGGGGACACATCGAAGTCAACACGGACACGCTGGACGACAAAGTACTTTGGAAGAGGGCTGACGAACTGCCTACGTACCACCTGGCCAATATCGTGGACGACCATCTGATGGAAATCAGCGAAGTGATACGCGGAGAGGAATGGCTCCCTTCCCTGCCACTGCATTATATGCTGTACAAGGCCTTCGGATGGGAAGATTCCCAGCCTCGTTTCGCACACCTGCCGTTGCTGCTCAAGCCGGTAGGCAACGGAAAGCTCAGCAAGCGCGACGGCGACAAGATGGGATTCCCTGTATTCCCTCTCGAATGGACTAGCCCTGCCGGCGAGACTTCACACGGCTACCGCGAAGACGGCTATTTCCCTGAAGCATTCGTCAACCTCCTCGCGATGCTCGGCTGGAACCCTGGCACGGAGCAGGAGATATTCTCGATGGAAGAGCTCATCGGGGCATTCTCCCTTGACAAGGTAGGCAAGTCCGGAGCCAAGTTCAATCCGGAGAAAGCCAAGTGGTTCAACAAGGAATACCTCAGGATGAAGTCCGACGAGGAACTCACGGAACTCCTCGTCCCGGTCCTGGAAAGCCACGGCATAAACGTCATCGACTGTCCTAAGTGCGCCCTCACCATAGGCGCGGAATTCAACACCGCCGGAGGGGACCTGTCCAAGCATATATTCACCAGGGATTATATCCGCAGCGTAGTCTCTTTCACAAAAGAGCGCGCAACCTTCGTAAAGGATTTCTGGACGATTGCATCTTACCTGTTCGTCGCTCCCAAGGACTTCGAAACCTTCGGGATCAAGGCTGGCGCTGCCGTAGAGCAGCAGGCTTCCAACAGACCTGCAGACCCTCGCGCCAAAGTGTATGATGACAGCCTGACTGCCCCGTTCCTTGCAAAGGACGTGGACAAGTTCTGGAAACCGGAAATCTCTGCAATGGTAGAGGAAGTGGCTACTTTCGTGAAGGAATATGACGGCCAGTGGACCGTGGAGGCCTTCGAAGCCGCTCTCGAGGAATCCATAAAGGGCAGGGAATGGCCTATGGGCAAGGTTATGAACGCCACCCGCCTCGCCCTTGCCGGCTCCGCCAGCGGACTCGGAATCGCGGACATCATCGTACGTATCGGAAAAGCCGACACCTGCGCCCGCATCCGCTTCGCCCTCGAAAAGCTCGGGTAAACCATCTTGCTCCCTGCTCCCCCGTCATTCCCGGCTTGACTGGGAATCTACGTCATTCCCGACCCGTTCGGGAATCTCCCGTCGGCCCCTGCAGGGCACGGCCGAGTCCATCCTCGCTTCGCTGCGGCTGAGTACGGAAATATCTGATTATGACCGCGTTAACGTATCTTTAGGTACTGATATCAGCACCTAAAGATTACTGATTTTATTGATAATCAATACTCTCCGTACCAGCCTCGAAATGACTGAAACTGCTTCAGATGGCCGGAAGGGCTTGCAAATCTCCTTCAATAACCTTACTTGACGGAGGTCAGGTTTTTGAGACGGTGGGTATCTTATAGCCGATCACGGCTATGAAGATACTCATCAAAGGGGATATCCAGTTGAAGAAACAGAACGGGGCATAAGCCATTGTTGCGACACCCAGTATGGTAGCCTGGGTCATTCCGCAACTGCTCCACGGGAACAGCGGAGAAGTTACCGTAGCCGAGTCCTCGATGGAGCGGCTGAGCAGTTCCGGAGCATATCCCCTCTTGGCGTAAAGCTTCTGGAACAGATTGCCTGTCAGGATGATAGACAGGTATTGGTCAGAGACTATCCCGTTCAGTACCGTACCGGTTGCAACCGTCCCGGCAACCAGCGAAGAACGTCTGCGGCTTAAAGGGATCAACAGGGACGCCAGATGATGCAGCATACCGCTCGCGTTCATACAACCTCCGAAACACAGAGCACAGATTATCAGATAGACGGTATTGAGCATTCCGGTCATTCCGCGGGAAGCGATCAGACTGTCGACTTCCGGACTTCCCGTCTGCAGGGAGACGGAATTGTAGATGGTCTCCACGGTTCCGGCAAACAGGACCTTGGCCTTACTGCCCTCAGTAATCTTGCTCCCTATCTCCGCGATGATATGCGGCTGGGCTATCAGACTGGCAACTGCCGCTACGGCGACCGATAATCCCAGGACGATGATAGCGGGGTATTTGCGCGCGATCAGCCATCCGGTGAATACAGGAACCAGAAGCAGCCACGGACTGATATGGAACTTGCTACCAAGCACATCCCTGTATACGGTAACCTGCGAAGCATCCGATCCCTGATGGGTAAAGCCGAGGACCAGGAATATGACCAGGGTGATGGTGATGGACGGTACGGTCGTGATCATCAGGTTACGGATATGCTTGAACAGCGGGACTCCGTTCATCGAAGAGGAAAGGACGGTGGTATCGGACAGCGGAGATATCTTGTCTCCGAAATAGGCCCCCGAGATGATGGCTCCGGCAATCAGTCCTTCGCTGAATCCCAAGGCCTTGCCTATTCCCAGCAGCGCCACGCCGATGGTTGCGATAGTGGTCCAGGAACTTCCGATCATCACCGAAACCACGGCGCATATTATACAGGCTGTGACCAGGAATACCTTCGGAGATATGATCTGCACGCCATAGTAGATCAGGGTCGGGATGACCCCGCTCATGGTCCAGGTTCCGGAAATGGCACCTATCAGGAACAGGATGACTATGGCCGTCGTTACATTGCCTATGTTGCTGGAAATTGCCTTCTCAAAATCTTTCCAGGGGGTTTTGAAGAGCCACAGTGACAGCCATATACAGATACCGGCCGCCGCGAGGAGGGCGACCTGGCTGGCACCGAGTATGGAATCGCTGCCGAAAATACTGACGTCCAGCGCAAGCAGGGCTACGAGGACGATGATTGGGACGAGGGATATCAGAATCCGCGTCCGCGAATGGCGTGTCATAGCTGCGAAAAATGGAGCTTCGTCCTACAGGTTTGCTGCCAGGACTCGGCGGAGATCCTTTTCGTTCTTGATTTCTTCAGGACTCAGTCTGCCGTCGACAATGAGATGAGCGACCGGCAGAGAGGAAATATTATATACGATAGCAGCCTGCGAGGCGGCCCCGCGGCCGTCACAGACATTGATCCAAGGCAGGTTCTGGCTCTTCACCGCACTCGCCCAGACTCCCTTGTCAGTATCGAGGGACACGGCATATATCTCAAGTCCCTTCGGCTTATACTGGTTGTACAGAGGGAGAAGCACTTCCTGGTTGAACATCTTCTGCGCTGCATCCGAAGCCTGCCAGAAATACACCAGGACGGCCTTCGCTTCTACGCTGCCGAGCGAGACCTTGCTGCCATCCATCGAAGGAAGCTCTACCTCGGGGAATGTGGCTTCGCGGGCATTCTGCATCGTCAAGTCCATCGACAAGGCATTGGCACGCCGCTGCGCTTCACGGGCGAGACCTGCCACATACTTGGACTTAGGGTACACGGTCATCAGGGAATCATAGACATTCTGGAAATGAAGGGCATCCGTGGACTGGCTGAAAACCAGGAAGTTGTCATTCACCTTCTGGTAAAGGACAGGAATAGCGGTCAATGACTTGCTGTTCTCCATCACGTACTTGACGCGGGAACGGTAGTAATTGACATATTCCCTGGAAGCACGGGGACCGTCACCTTCCTCCACGGCAGATTCGAAACTGCCGATGAATGAAGCATAATCCTCCTCCACCTTCTTGAGCTTGACACACTCCTCGGAACCCTCTACGGAATACTGTCCGAGCGTGTCGGAAACGACCTTGACCTTGTCCCCTTTCTGCAGCAGCAGGGATGCGATCTTGGTGTCTCCCTTGAAGATGTAGATGAACTCAGGCTGGCCGTCCTCGATCTTCAATCTGTACGAATAATCACCTGAAGCATCAGTCTTCACTGTGTCGAGCACGGTGAAGGAACTCCCGGAAAGCTGCTTGACGACCACCTCGGTGTCAGGAGCTCCGGAAAGTATGCCGTCGATACGGACCTTGTCAGCACAGGATGTGGCTGCAAGGAGCAAGACCGCGGCGGCGAGGATGAGTTTACAATTTTTCATATTCCGTGAATATCGAATCTGCGATCGCCTGGTTCTCCTCAGCGGAGACCTTCAGCTTTTCCTTCCTGAAATCCAGATCCGACTCGCTCTGGAGCGGAACCAGATGTATGTGTGTATGAGGGACTTCCATTCCAAGCACGGCGACTCCTACCCTCTTGCAGGGGACGGCTGCCTTCAAAGCGACAGCCACCTTGCGGGCGAAGGACCAGAGACCTTCGTAGGTCTTTTCGTCAAGATGGAAGATGTAGTCGTCCTCGACGTTCTTGGGGATGACCAGGGTATGGCCCTTGGCCAGAGGATTGATGTCGAGGAAAGCATAGTAGTCCTCGTTCTCGGCCACCTTGAAAGAAGGGATTTCGCCCTTCGCGATCATAGTGAAAATAGTTGCCATAGCCGTCAGAGTGAAATATCCAGGATCTTGAATTTAAGGATGCCGGACGGCACCTTGGCTTCGACGACTTCTCCCTTCGAGTGCCCCAGGAGAGCCTTTGCGATAGGGGTGGTAGCCGCAAGTTTGCCGTGGGCGAAGTCCGCCTCGGTCTCTCCTACGATGGTGAATTCCATCACCTGTTTCATCGCGATGTTCTCCACCTTCACCTTGTTCATCATCGAGACCTTGTCCGTACCTACCTGCGACTCATCGATGATCTTCGCATTGGCTACCAGGTCCTTGAGCCTTGCGATCTTCACCTCGAGAAGTCCCTGGGCCTCACGTGCGGCATCATATTCAGCATTCTCCGACAAATCTCCCTTTTCCCTCGCTTCAGCGATGGCGGCGGAAATGACCGGACGCTGGGCCAAAGCCTCTGCAAGGTCCTTTTTCAGTTTGTCCAACCCTTCCTGGGTCATATAATGGATATCAGCCATAATGTATTTTGTGTTTCTTTGCTTTCATAAAACTGAACCGAGTCCCGCCTTTATCCGGCGGAACCCGTTCGTTCGTTTCATTGCAAAGATATGAATTAATTCTGAATATTCCTAAACCCTTCCGGAAGTGCAGTCTTCCCTGTCCTTCACGAGCTGGAGCCTTAGGTCGGCCAGGGAGTCGAATTTGCGCTCGTCGCGGATCTTGCGGATGAACGTCACCTTGAGGTCCAGGCCATAGATGTCCTCGTCGAAGTCGAATATGTTCACTTCCACGGTGCGCTGGTTGCCGTTGCCGACGGTCGGCCTGACCCCAATGTTGCACATTCCCTGGAGCTGCCTTCCGACTGTCTCGACTTCAACGTAATACACTCCGTTGCCCGGAACCAGCTTGAGCGGTTCGTAAAGCTGGATATTCGCTGTCGGGAAACCTATCGTACGGCCGAGCCTGTTGCCGGCCACCACGACTCCTGTCAAGGAATATCCGTAGCCGAGCATCTCCGAGGCCGACCTGACATCTCCGGTCGAGAGCGCCTCCCGGATCTTGGTCGAACTGACAACGATTCCTCCTCCACCTACTGAAACACTGTCAGTAAGGATGACTTCAAGGCCAAGCCCGAGGGCTACGTCACGTATCTGCCCTGTGGAAAGCTTGTCACCGCCCACCCGGTTGTCGTAACCCAGCAGGACGGCCTTCCCGCCGAACCTGCCGATCACATATTCCTCGAGATACTCGCGGGTCGTAAGCCGGCTGAACTCCTTGGTAAACGGCAGCACCTCTATCCTGTCCACCCCGATCGCGCTGAGCAGCTGCTCCTTTTCCTTGAGGGAAGTCAGGAGCCGCAGGTTCCGGGCATCATCCTGAAGGACATTCCGGGGGTGGGGCCAGAAGGTGACGATCATACTCTCGTCCCCTCTGTCCCTTGCAGCCTTCACCAGCTGTTCTATCACAAAACGGTGTCCGAGGTGGACACCGTCGAAAAAGCCGGTCGCTATAACCATTTCACTAATTCAAAGTCCTGTCTGTGAGGCAGAAGCGGATTCTTGGCGTACATCCTTGTCGCAACCTGGTACATACCTGTCTTGTCCGGGATGAACTCGGCCCTGTAGGTCGCCACTCCTTCGTTGAAGTCGACGCACTTGAGCTCGTTCGTCTCCTGGATATGCAGTTTCTGCTTGCGGTCGGTGGTAGCGAATATGATCTCCACCCCGATATCCTCAGGATTGAGGTCGGCCAGGTTGAGCACCACTTCCACCTTGAGGTTGTGGTCCATAGAAAGGGTGTACGAAGGATCCGGCTGTGTCAGGGAGATCACTTCGATATTCTTCCACTGGCGGAGCAGTCTCTTCTTCCAGCGTGCAATCTGCCTTGCCTCGTGGTAGTCATCGGCCACCAGTTCTGAATTGCGCTTGGCCTGAGGGATGTAGTACTGGTTGCAATAATCAGTAAGCATCCTGTTGGTAGTGAAGTTGCTGGCAACCTTCGCAATGGTGTTCTTGATGTAACCGCACCAGACCGGAGAAAGACCCTGCTCCTTGTCAACGTCGTAGTAGGCAGGAGCTATCTCATTCTCGATGATGGTATATATGGTAGCGGCATCCAGCTCGTTCTGGTAGTTCTGGTCGTCGTAAGACCTTTCCATAGGAAGCGCCCATCCGGCTCCTTCCTTGTAGCCTTCGACCCACCATCCGTCGAGGACAGAGAAGTGCATGACTCCGTTCATCGCAGCCTTCTCGCCTGACGTTCCGGAAGCCTCGAGAGGCCTGGTCGGATTGTTCATCCAGACGTCGACTCCCTGTACGAGCCTCTTGGCGATGGAAATGTCATATCCGGGAACGAAGACGATCTTGCCGATGAAGCGGTCCTGCTTGGATATTTCGATGATCCTCTTGATCAGGTCCTGACCCGCCTTGTCGGCCGGATGTGCCTTCCCGGCGAAGAGGAACTGGACCGGATGTACCGGATCGTTGACTATGGCGTCGAGACGGTCCAGGTCGGTGAACAGCAGGGTTCCTCTCTTGTAGGTGGCGAAACGCCTTGCGAAACCGATCGTAAGCACATCGTCCCTCAGGTTCTCCTTGATAGCCACGATCTGGCTCGGAGAATAATGGTTGCAGAGGGATGGATCCGAAATCCTGCTCTTCACGACCCTGATCAGCCTGGACTTCAGGTGCTTCCTCGTCTCCCATATCTCGGAATCCGGCACCTCGTAAATCCCGTTGAAGCAGGACTTGTCGTAGTGGTGTGTCTTGAACTCAGGTCCGAATACCCCTGCGTGGATCTTCTTCCACTCGGCCGCTGCCCAGGTCGGATAATGGACACCGTTGGTTACGTAACTGATGTACAGCTCCTCAGGAAGGTATCCGGGATACATCCTGTTGAATATGTCCTTGCTGACTTCTCCGTGAAGCCAGGACACTCCGTTGACGTTCTGGGAACAGTTGGCCGCCAGGAAACTCATCGAGAATTTCTCGCCGCGGTCCTCCGCATTGGCCTTTCCGAGTCCCATCATAGTTTCCCAGTCAACCTTCATACGCTGAGGATAGTGACCGATATATTTCCTGAGCAGACCCTCATCGAATGCATCGTGACCGGCCGGAACAGGAGTGTGGGTGGTGAACAGGGATGAAGACCTGACCACTTCCATAGCTTCACCGAAATCGAGGTTTTCGTCCTGGATATATTCCCTGAGCCTCTCAAGCCCGGTGAAAGCAGCGTGTCCTTCGTTGCAGTGATAGATCTGAGGTTCTATGCCCAGGTTCCTCAGGGCCCTGATTCCACCTACACCGAGCAGGAGTTCCTGCTTCAGTCGGTTCTCCCAGTCGCCTCCGTAGAGGTGGTAGGTAACCTCGCGGTCCTCAGGGATGTTGGCCTCGTAATCAGTGTCGAGGAGATACAGGTCCGTACGGCCCACTCCGACCTTCCAGATCCTGGCGGTTATAGTCCTGCCCGGGAAGGCTACGCTCGTGGTCATCCAGTTGCCGTTGGAATCCATAACCGGCTGCGCAGGAATCTTGGTGAAGTCCTGGGCGTCATAGCGGGCTATCTGCATACCGTTACCTGTAATGACCTGGGTGAAATAACCGTAGCGGTAAAGAAGTCCTACGGCCACGAGGTTGACGTTCATATCGCTGGTCTCCTTCAGGTAGTCGCCTGCGAGAAGGCCGAGACCGCCCGAATAAATCCTCAGGGAAGTGTCCAGGCCGTATTCCATACAGAAGTATGCGACCAACGGGTCCGTGCGCTGGGACTTGAGGGCCATATATTCGTTGAACTCGTCCATTACCGCATTGAGCCTGCCGACGAACTCCTCGTCCTGGGCAAGGGCCTTGAACTTCTTCAGGCTCACCACGTCGAGAAGGGCCATAGGGTTGTGCCTGGTCTTGTCCCAGATTTCAGGATCGATAGACTTGAACAGGGACTTGGCGGACTCGTTCCAGCACCACCAGAGGTTCTTGGAAAGCGTCTCGAGACCGGAGATGGCATCCGGCAGATGTCTGGTCACCATAACGCTCTTCCAGGAAGGATCGTTGATCCCTACCTTCTTGTAGTCCACGGGCTGGTCATCGTTGAATTCGTCAGGGAAGGCACCTTGCGCCTCGATAACCTTGGAGAGGGCCAGCGAATATGCCTCGTTGTAGTAGCGGATCTGGTTCTCCCAGAGAGCTATCGTGGAGACATCCCTTGCCGAATCCATATACTTCCTGCGGCCATCGCCGTCAAGGGCTGCGATTTCCTTGATCCTTTCCACGACGCCGTCCACGACATCGAAATAGTTCGAGTCATTACGGTCGGTCACCGTGATCCCCGGATGATCCTTCCCGTAATGGGACCTGACCCACAGGCCGAATCCTGAAAGGCTTGTAGTGAGCGTAGGGATACGGAAAGCGAGGCTCTCCAGCGGGGTATATCCCCAAGGCTCGTAATAGGAAGGGAACAACGTCAGATCCAGACCTACGAGGAGGTTGTAATACTTCATATTGAAGACTCCGTCGGAACCGTTCAGGTACGAAGGGATGAAATAAACCTTCACGCGGCTGCCCTTGGCATTGTTGAAGCCAAGTTCCCTGAAGCGGCGGGTTATCACGTCGTACTCAGGGTTCATCAGGTAATGGGAAACCTGGGTGGTGTACTGCGGGTTCTTCCCTTCAAGCTTGGACACCAGTTCCTTGTCCGCTCCGTTATGGCCGGAAGGAATCATTATGAAAGCCTGGATGTCCCTTCCCTCAGGTTCGGTGTCAGCCAGCTTCTTGAGAGCGTCTATGAATACATCGATACCCTTGTTGCGGTACTCGTAACGTCCGCCTATTCCGATCAGGATAGCATCCTTGGAAACTTCCTCGCCGGACATTGCGGCAGCTACTTCCAGCAGCCTGGCCCTGGCGGCCTTTCGCTTGGTCTCATATTCC
>JAGDBQ010000040.1 GCA_017958985.1 Bacteroidales bacterium | reverse complement strand
TCTTGTTCTGCAATTCCTCGATCATGTCCTTATCGAACATGTTGGTACGCGGATAATCACTGCGATGCAGGATGCTGCTGCGCTCTTCCTCGGTGATTCCCGTGAAGCGGATCTCCTTGACGGCGACCTTGGTCTGGGCCAGGTTGATCGCCGCCGGATGGCGGACGACTCCCGGCTCGGGCTTTCCGACCACAAGCGCCGCGATGGATTCGAACAGTTCTTTGTTGGCAATCGCATTCTGATAGCCCTGGTCGATGATATCATCGACACTGGCATCGTCGAACGAGAGCATGTGATAGCCCTTCAGGGCGTGATGGACATTCAGGTCAGCCATTTCCTTGGCCGGAGCGAAAGTATGGGCCGACAGGAGGGTGATGGTCTGGAACAGGAAGTCTACCGGGGAATTCAATTCGTCGAGCCCCCGCTGGGTGGTCATCTCGGAGCCGATGATGATGTCCGCCCCCATTTCCCGGGCAAGGTCGACCGGAAAGTTGTTGCGCATGCCGCCATCCAGCAGCACTTCCCCACCATCGCGGACCGCACGGAAATAGAAAGGAATGGCCATGGTAGACCGCATGGCCGTGGTGATCTTACCTCCCGTCCAATACTTGGGAGCCAGTGCGTGGAGGTCGGTCGCGACGCAGGCATAGGGAATGGGCAGGTCAGCGAAGCTGATGCTGTCCTGGTAACCCACGCTTACGGAGCTGAGCGTGTTGCGCACATTGAGGCCGTACAGATAGCCGTCCGGCATACCGATACCCATCTTGTTCAGCGCATTCCGCAGCGCTTCCGAAGAGCCGCTTTCCGCTTCACTCTCCATTTTCTCCCAATTCCGCTCCAACCGGATCCTTTCGGCCAGGTCTTCATCGTCGTAATGGAAAGGGATGCGGATGAGGAAGCGGTCGCGATACTTCCGGAGCCGGTAGCCGATATAATCGATCGGGATGTTGTCCGACATCATCATCGGCCAATTGATCTCCCGAATCAGGGAATCCAGTTGGTCGTGCTTGTAGCCAAGGGCATACAGGCCGCCGACAAGGCCGCCCATACTCGTACCCGTCACGACATCCACGGGAATGCCCAGCTCCTCCATATACTTGATCACACCCAGATGGGCCAGACCACGGGCACCGCCACCTGCCAGGACAAGGCCCACCGTAGGCCGATACTGACGGATGGAATCCAACCGGGCCCGCACCTTGGCAAAAGCCGCCGAATCAGACTGAGGCTCCGCACTGGGAAGAATCTGTGCAAAAGCACTGAAAGAAAGCGCGCAAGCCAGACACAACGTGAAAAAAAACTTCTTCATAATATCCCTTTCCTTTCTACGGAAAACAAAGATACACTTTTTTCACGACCTGATACGCTTCGCCAAAGTGGCCGTATAAAACAGCCAAGTTCCACAGAATCCGGAGAATAATGATTACCTTTGACAGTCAGACATTCTTGGGCATGAAACAGGTTCTGGGATACTTTCTTGGCTTTGCCATTTTTATTATTGGAATTCCGGCATTGATGTGGCTGGTTTCCGGGAGGCCCGCCTTTGCGGACCTTCCAACAGGACGTCTGTATTTATCGGTCCTTCTTGCAATTGCCGGGCTCTCGCTCAGCGTGTGGAGTATCATTTATATGAAGCGCGTAGGGAAAGGTAATCCTTTTGATGCGATGGGACACGAAGTAGCACCAAGGACCAGGCACCTTATGACGGACGGGCCCTATAAACTGTCAAGGAATCCCATGCTGTCAGGAACCTATCTTTATTATGCCGGCATTCTCGTTGCCTCCTGGAACTGGTGGGCTCTTCTGGTTTTTGCTGTAGTTGCCGGGGTGATGCTGCTGCAAGTCCGCTCGGAAGAGAAGCGCCTTGAGGCCGATTTCGGTGATGAGTATCTTGACTATAAAAAGCATACAGGCCGTTTTATCACTTTAAAGAAATGACTTTCCATACATACGGGGACAAAGCGGGTCCCAGCTTGCTCCTGATTCCGGGGTTAGGGGTATCCTATGAGATTTTCCTGCCGCTGATTGATATCCTGCGGGACCGGTTCCATATCGTCGCAGCCGGAATTGATGGTTTCCTGCTTGGGAAGGAATCGGCCTTCACTTCGGTTGACGACCAGGCCGGGCAAATCATCCAATACGTTCAACAGGACCTGGGAGGCCACTTGGACGTCGCCT
>JAGDBQ010000039.1 GCA_017958985.1 Bacteroidales bacterium | reverse complement strand
CTGATGAAGGCTTTCCAGGAGGTCAAGCCATACCAGCTCATCACGGTTCCGCTGGTCATGGAGAAGATCTTCAAATCCAAGGTCAAGCCGGTCCTCGACAAGCCGTCGATGAAGGTCCTGTGTGCGATTCCGGGAGTCAACAAGATCATATTCAAGAAGATACACGATGAGCTTATCAACGCTTTCGGAGGTGAGGCTTCTGAATTCATCCTTGGAGGCGCACCTGTGAGCCCGGAGGTGGAGAAGTGGTTCAAGAAGATCAAGTTCCCTTATACGGTCGGTTACGGAATGACCGAAGCGACCCCTCTTCTCGCTTATTCCAGCTGTGCCACCTACGTGGCAGGTTCCTGCGGAAGGCCTGTGGACTGCTGTGACGTCCGCATCGATTCAGAGGATCCCGAGCACATCGCGGGTGAGATCCAGGCCAAGGGAGAGAACATCTGCATAGGTTATTACAAGAATCCCGAGGCATCGGCGAACGCATTCACCGAGGACGGTTACCTGAAGACCGGCGACCTCGGAATAATGGACAAGGACGGGAATGTATTCATCAAAGGCCGCAGCAAGTCCATGATCCTGACCGCCAACGGACAGAACATCTATCCTGAGGAAGTCGAGGCCATCATCAACGACCAGCCTTTCGTGGCCGAGTCCGTGGTCGTGGACAGGGCATCCCACATCGTAGCTCTCGTTTATTTCGACCAGGATGCCATGAAGAAGGCCGGTCTCGACGCCGAGACCATAGCCGACCTCCCGGAAAGGGTCCGTGTCAACTCGAACAAGAAACTCGCCAACTACAGCCAGATTTCCAAGGTCGAGGTTCAGGAAATGCCGTTTGAGAAGACCCCTAAGATGTCCATCAAGAGATTCTTGTACAAATAATCGGAAGATAGTTTGCGCTCTGGATGCAAGAATGTTGTTTTTCTGCATTTAGTAATACGTAAAGCTTTTTTCGATGATACGTTATTCAAGTGTGGTTGACAGGGTGGCAGTCAGGTTCGTAATGACTGCTGCCTTGTTTTTTTGCTGCATCGTCTCTTCGGCCCAGACTCCGGGGAAAGGTCACGAACTAAGGCTCGGTTACGGTGGGCTACCGGCTGGTCTTGCCCTTGCTGACGGATTGTTCCACGGTTTCGACCGCGAGCCGATTCCTTGGTTCCAGAACAAGTCAGACCGATTCCGGGACTATCGGGGCAAGGGCCTGTCATTCGGAACGCTCACCCTCCAGTACTTCTGGAACTTCGGCGGGAAGCGGGCGATAGGAGTCAATCTCGGCTGGGACCAGGTTTTCGGCAAGGTATACGACGGTCTGACCGATGAGGCCAAAGGCTGGCAGAAATCATATGGCATCGCTGTCTATCCCGAATACAGGCGTACCTGGAATCCGAACAGCAAGGTGAAGGTCTATCTGGCTGTCAGCGCAGGACTGGGTGTCGGCTGTTACAACAATTGCGGGCGGGAATACAAACCCGGAGAGTGGAGTTATGTTCCGTTGTTCCAGTTTACTCCGGTAGGGATATCCTTCGGCGGCAAGTTCTTCGGATTCGCGGAACTTACGGAAGGTACATATCTGTTCGGTATGCGCGGAGGCTTAGGCTATAAATTCTAGAACGATCCGGCTATGAAGAAGTTGATCATAATCGCAAGCATCATACTGGCTGCCGTTTCCTGCGATATCATAGGAGAGGGTTCGAACCAGAGAGACTCCAGGATGAAGGATGAATCGGTTTGGCTGGTAAGGTCTTATCTGGTCCTGCCGGCATATTACGTCGACTTCATGCTTCTGGTGGACGACTATATGCAGGCTCCGGAAGGACAAAAGGATTCTTCCATATATTCAAAGGTGAGGGATGCCCTCTTCAAGGGGGACGGAGAATCCTGGCTGGTCGAAGACTTCGGCATACTCGATACCGGGGGGAAGTCGCTCCACGAGCCAGGGACCGTTTGGAAACTGGATTTCACGGATAACTACTACGGAATCGATTTGGAGGGCTTTTATTTCGAATGCGTGTCGGAAGACCTGTGGAGCGTCGTGGCTTCAGACGACAACGTCACTGCGGTCAGTCGCGGAGATGAAGGGGTCCTTACACTTGCGACCTTCGGCGAAAGGAAGACTCCCGACGGATATGACTGTTCCTTCAGGACAGAAGGCGAATTCCAGATCATCCTCGACAAGGAAGACAGCCGCAGGTGCCTATCGGTCAAAGGCAAGTTCGTGCATAGCGTAGGGAGAGGGAATGACGTGCTTGAGACTTGCGAGGCCGTATATCAAGGGAATGAGTATCCGGCAGTATTCAATCTTTGGAAATGACTATGAGAAAGGCTCTTGTTTTGCTGGCACTTGCGTTTCAGTGCATCTGCGCGTCAGCCCAGGAATGGGATTACGGACCCAGGTTCGAGATCAGCGGGGGATACGCGATGGCGCCTCTGGTCCAGGCTGATAGATTCAATTCGGGTTATATCGCTACGGGGACCCTGGCTTCGCTATTCAGGCCATATGATGCCGAAGTGAAGATGACAGGTGCTTTCAGCGCGGAGTTCGGATTCAGGACCGGCAGGCGCTGGTCGATATCCCTTATGGCGTCCTGCAACCACGTATCCGGATCCACTCTCCGCCAGGTATCAGGGTCTGGAGATAGCTACAGCGCTGTTTTCAGCACATCGAGGGTCAACGGCAATTCCATAGCTGTCATACCGAGATGGCGTTACGACTATATAATAAAGCCGGGTTTCAGGATGTATTCTTCATTCGGAATGGGATTCGGCCTATATCTCAACTATCACTCGGAGAATGTGTCCTACGATACTCCTCTGCAGGGAGAGGTACAGCTCGTGCCCCTGGGAATATCCTTCGGCAGGAAATGGTTCGGACTCGTAGAGACCGGATTCGGGTCTCAGTATGTCGGTGGAAGGATTGGTTTCGGATATAGATTCTGACGGTTATGAAAAAGACGCTTCTGTATATTCTTTCTGTGCTTTCCATCTCCGGTTGTATAACCATATCTTCCGAAGATGTCCCTTCCGGCAGGGTAGGGGAGATGAGCCATTATGCCAGGATCAAGGTCGACAGGGAAGTCAAGGAAACTATACGTTTCCTGGCGATGGCTTACCGCCTGGACGAGTACGTAAACCTTTCAGATTCGGAAAAGATGGCTTCCAGATGGAAGGACATCAGCGGGAATGTCTTCGTAAACGGTAACGGGGACATACAACTGCTTGATTTCGCTTCATACAGGACCGGCCAGATGAGGCTGGGTGAGGAAACGTCGGAATGGACCGTCATCCGGCCATCCTCAGGTATGTCGTTCGTCTGTACCGCTCCTGACACCTGGATGTGCACGATCTCGGGCACATCTTACAATGAAAACGCGATCAAAGTTGCCCTGAAGGATAAGGAGAAAGGTCTCTGGGCCATTGAATATTCCGCTTTGGAGAATGATGGCGGACACTCGGCTGCTTTCTCATCGACAGGTCTGGAAGCCAGGTATGTCGCGAAATATCCATCATACGGACAGCCCGTCATACTGGACGGGCAGGTCCTTGTGGAATTCCGCCAGGATGAGTCTTCGGAAGTGAGCTGGGTCAAGTTGGAGTGGTCCTGGTCCGAGGAACCGGAGACCGTCACGAGCAGTTTCTGATCATCTGTCCAGGAAGGCGTCTGAGACGACTTTCTCACTGCGTGTAATAAAGTCCGCCAGGGCTTTTCCCTTCAGCATTCCGTTGGCCAGCAGAGCCAGGTCAGTGACCTGCTTGAGCAGTTCGCTTCCTTCGGCATATTCCTCGATCTTTTCCTTGTTCTCCTTGAGGCCTGAGACGATCTTGGCCATTACCGGATTCTCGAGATTCACTTTGATGTCGAAAGCTTCAGGCATCTCCCCGTAGAAGTTCATTCCGCCGCCGAAGGAACTCATCTCGCGGTAACGCCTCATAAACTCGTTCCTGGTGATAAGGATAGGGGCTGCGTTGGCTCCGAGGTTATCCGCTTCCACCTGATACTCGTTCTCCTTTGGAAGGATGGCCTTGAAAAGCTTGGACAGGTCTTCCTTGTCGCTGTCGGACATCTCGGGCTTCACCTTCTCCTCCTTTACGATGAGATTGTCGGCAGAGTCGGAATCCACCCTGGCGAACCTGCTGTCCTGGATCTTCTGCTCCAGGAGGTTGACATAGTGTGAGTCGAGCTCGCAGTCCATCAGGAGTACGTCGTAGCCCTTGTTCCTGGCTGCTTCGATGAACGAATACTGGGCATCGGTGTCGGTTGCATAAAGATACACCACCTTGCCGTCCTTGTCGGTCTGAGTGTCGGCTATGGCCTTCCGGTAGTCGTCCTGGGAGAAGAACTTCCCGTCGGTATTCTTGAACAGGGCGAACTTGAGAGCCCTTTCGCAGAACTTCTCGTCGGAAAGCATACCGTATTCGATGAAAAGCTTGAGGTTGTCCCATTTGCTTTCCCAGGCTTCACGTTCGTTCTTGAATATCTCTTCCAGCCTGTCGGCCACCTTCCTGGTGATGTAGGAGGAAATCTTCTTTACGTTTTCGTCCGACTGGAGGTAGCTTCTGGAAACGTTCAGGGGGATGTCAGGAGAGTCGATGACTCCGTGGAGCAGGGTAAGGAAGTCAGGAACGATGTTGTCCACGTGGTCGGTTACGAACATCTGGTTGCAATAGAGCTGGATATTGTTCTTCTCTATGGCCATCCTTTCCTTGATCTTCGGGAAATACAGGATTCCCGTGAGGTTGAACGGATAGTCCACGTTGAGGTGGATGTGGAACAGCGGTTCTTCCTTCATTGGATACAGGTCCTTGTAGAACTTCTTGTAGTCCTCCTCCTTCAGTTCGGAAGGCTTGCGTGTCCACAGAGGCTCGATGCTGTTTATGACGTGGTCCTTGTCCGTATCCACGTATTTCCCGTCCTTCCATTCCTGTTCCTTTCCGAATATGACCGGGACCGGCATGAACTTGCAGTATTTGCCCAGAAGCTGACTGATCTTACCCTTCGAACCGTAATCTTTCGCCGATTCTTCGTCCAGGTAGAGTGTCACGACGGTACCGCGGTCTTCTTTCCGGCAAGGTCCCATCTCGAACTCGGGGTTGCCTTCACAGCTCCACAGGACGGCTTCGGCGCCTTCCTTCCACGAAAGTGATTCGATCGTGACCTTGGAAGACACCATGAATGCAGAATAGAATCCGAGGCCGAAATGCCCTATAATATTCTGGTCCTTGTATTTCTGGAGGAATTCCCCTGCTGAGGAGAAGGCAATCTGGTTGATGTATCTGTCCACTTCCTCGGCGGTCATACCGATACCGTTGTCTATGATCTTGAGGGTTCCGGCCTTCTCGTCGAGTTCGACGCTTACCTTGAGGTCGCCCAGTTCGCCCTTGAATTCTCCGTTGGAAGCCAGTGCCTTGAGCTTCTGTGTGGCATCCACTGCGTTTGCGACTAGTTCCCTCAGGAATATCTCGTGGTCTGAATAGAGGAATTGCTTGATTACCGGGAAGATGTTCTCGGTGGTTACTCCGATCTGTCCTTTGTTGGTTTCCATATTCTTTTGTCGTTTTTTCCTTTTTCAGGCTGAAAAAGTCAAATAGCGTTCCAATGGAAAATGACTGACAAATTGTCACAAATATTTTTTTTAAGCCCCTGTATTAGTGTTTAAACGTTTTTTTTCATAAATTTGCAAGGTTGTATAGTAATCATGGCAATGTCAGAAATCCCTCAGGCCTCTCCTTTGGACTCCGAGAAAGTATACTATTCCTCGGATGACCTGACGCTCGATACTACCGAGGGACCTAAGACATTGAAAATAGGCGCCTGGCTGAACGAGGATCCCGTTCGCATCCACAAGATGATCATACGCGAAAAGGTACTGCACGTGGACCAGATCGAGGTCTACAATCCTCTGATGAGCAAGCTGCGCCGTGCCGACCAGCAGTACTACAAGCAGTATATGGGTCTGAATGTGACGATCGATTTCCCGGGATTCACGTCTGACATCCTGGCGAAGATCCCGTTCGAGAACGATCCGGTCGGTTTCTACAAGTGGTGGCGCAAAGGGAAACACGAAGAAAAGGTGTACCTGTCCAAGGCCAACCAGATCCGCCTGTTCCAGAAAGTGTTCCTGATGGAGCCGAAGCTTATGCTGAAGAAAGACGTCGACTTTCTCAAAACGTTCTGAGCCAGGACGTTTTTTTTTATATTTTTTGTTTAAAAACAAGATTTTACCTATTTTTGGGGAAAGGCTTTTTGAATAGATACTATTCTAACACTAATAAAAATCATCGAAAATGACTTACAAGATTATCGACATCCAGGGCATCGGACCTGTTTATGCTGAAAAGCTTATAGCTGCAGGCATCGAAACCGTAGACCAGCTTCTCGAGGCAGGCAAGACTGCAAAGGGCCGCAAGGAGCTTGAGGAAAAGACTGAGATCACAGGTAAACTCATCCTTACTTGGGTTAACCACGCCGACCTCTTCCGCATCAAGGGCGTAGGCCCTCAGTTCGCTGAACTGCTTGAGGCTGCAGGTGTTGACACCGTAAAGGAATTCCAGCACAGGAATGCTGAGAATCTCGAAGCCAAGATGAAGGAAGTCAACGAGGAGAAGAACCTCACCAAGGTCGTTCCGAGCGTCAAGATGCTTCAGGATATGATCGACCAGGCCAAGGAGCTTCCAGCAGTGGTAACCTACTAGTCAGGTCTTTGAAACCGATCAGGGCGGTCCTATTCCGGACCGCCCTTTTTTTGTTGTTCCCGGCTCGGAAAGATATGGAACTTTTTCATATATTTGTAAGCTATAAAAAACCATAGTTTGATGAACCGGATCGCTATTGCATTCGTCCTCGCTGCTGCCTGTCTGGGTGCATATTCCTGCAAGACCAGGACGGTTGAACCGAAAGGCGTTGATTATGAATTGAACTATAAGGTCGGAGACGTTTCCTTCGAGATGCTTGAGATGCCTTCAGGCAATTTTACGATGGGCCTGTCTCCTGATAACCGTTCCCTCGTAAAGGGGGCTGTGGCCCACGAGGTTGCGCTGGATGGTTTCGTCATCAGCGCCAAGCCGGTTTCACAGGCCCTGTGGACCGAGATCATGGGGGATGACCCGAGTTCCGTAAAGAATCCTGATGCACCGGTGGATATGGTTTCCTGGAATGATGTGCAGAAGTTCATCAAGAAGCTGTGCAAGGTCACGGGCAAGGAGTTCTTCCTTCCGACCGAGGCTCAGTGGGAATATGCCTGCAACCAGGTCGCCAAACAGGGATTCGTGACGGTATCGGAGTGGTGCGGTGATCCGTTCGCCGAAGATTCCGACCCTATGGTCCTGGCGCTGAATCCTTCAGGCCCTGCCGCAGGTGATGTGAAAGTGGTCCGCAACCCTTCCGCCAGGGTCGGTGTGGACTGTCATACCAGGAAAGCCGGCGTGGGATTCAGGCTGGCCCAGCTGTCCGGTGACAAACTGAGCGAGCAGATGCTCGGTGTCCTTGACGGTCAGGCCGTAGACCGCGAGAAAGTGGATGCTTCCGTTCCTTCACCTGAGGTTTTCACGGTCGGCGGAGTGACTTTCAAGATGGTCAAGGTCAAGGGAGGCAGCTTCCAGATGGGATTCACCCCGGAATCTTCCCCGGCTTGGGCCTTCTCTCTCCCGGAGAATGAAAGTCCGGCCCATCAAGTCACCCTGGACGATTTCGAATTGGGTGAGACCGAAGTGACCGTAGGACTGTGGAAGGCAGTGATGGGTTCAGTACCTTACCTGAATGATGTAAACGAACCTGATTTTCCTATAGGGAATGTGTCCTGGTACAATTGCCAGACCTTCATCCGCAAGCTTAACGCCCTTACGGGCAGGAAGTTCCGGCTTCCTACCGAGGCTGAATGGGAATATGCGGCAAGAGGTGGTTCGGCCAGCCGCAATTACGCTTTCAGCGGCAGCAACGACCCCTGGTCGTGTATGTGGTTCCTGGACAATGCCGGCATGAAGCCCCGCAGGGTCGGAAACCTGAAGGCCAATGAACTGGGACTCAAGGATATGAGCGGCAATGTCTGGGAGTGGGTGTTCGACCGTCCGGATACATATACCGAAGAAGCGAAGGACAATCCGTCTGGCGCTGCTTCCGGAGGCAACCGTGTACTCAGGGGTGGAAGCAATTCCAGCAAATGGGAGGCCTGCCGCGTCAGCAACAGGTCCTTTATGCCGGCCAAGAACGTAAAGGGAACTTTCGGATTCCGTTTAGCTCTGTAATTATGGACAAACAAAAGAAATCGATGCTGATCACCCTGGCTGTCCTCGCGGTTCTGGGCACTGCCTGGCATTTCGCGTGGGACGGGAAGGAAGAGGATCCTTCTGCCGAACCTGTGGCGGACACGCTGGTTGGAGCAGGAGAGAAGGACGTGATGTCCCTGCTCGAAATCCCTTACCGGCTGGAAGACAACGAGGGCAATATCATCGAGCATATGGGTTACACCCTGTCCTACAACAACGAATTCCGTGTCCCGAACTGGGTGGCTTACGAGTTGAAGGAATCCGAGATCAATACCGGTTTCAGAAGCCGGGAGGACAGGTTCGAACCGGATCCGCTCATCAAGGGACGGCAGGCTTATGACCGCGATTATGTCGGTTCCGGCTATGACAGGGGGCATATGGCCCCGGCTGCCGATATGAGATGGAGTTCCCAGACGATGAAGGAGAGTTTCTACCTGAGCAACGTCTGCCCGCAGAACCATAACTTGAACTCAGGCGCCTGGAACGACCTCGAGAAGCAGGTCCGCTATGAGGTGAAGTACCATAAGACCATCTGGGTCGTGTGCGGCCCTATATTCGAGAATACTTATCCCAAGCATATCGGGAGCAACCACGTGATGGTGCCGGATTCGTTCTTCAAGGCTTTGCTCGCAAGGCGGAAGGATGGGTCCTATGCTTCCATCGGTTTCATATTCCCCAACACTGCCTGTGAGAGGAACCTGATGAATTATGCCATGACGGTCGATGAACTTGAGGGCAAGCTGGGGATGGACCTCTTCTTCAACCTGGAGACGAAAGCCCAGGACGAATCGGAGTCTGCCATAGACCCTTACGGAGACTGGAGGATCAGGGACGTGATATTGAAAGATTGACAACATACAAACCACAGATTAATGGAACAACTTAATTTAACCTGTCTTCACGACAGCCACGTGGCCCTTGGAGCCAAGATGAGTCCTTTCGCGGGATTCGATATGCCGATCCAGTATTCTTCCATAACGGAGGAGCATCTGGCGGTACGTAACAATGTCGGGATGTTCGATGTGTCCCATATGGGAGAGATATTCGTCAGCGGCCCGGATGCAGAAAAGTTCGTGAACCATATATTCACGAACGACGTCCGTCCGATGGTCCCTGGCCAGGTCCTCTACGGGATGATGCTTTATCCTGACGGAGGAACCGTGGACGACCTGCTCGTCTACAAGGAATATACCCGCGACCACTATCTCCTCGTGGTCAACGCCGCGAACATCGAGAAGGATTATCTCTGGATCAAGGAACACTCAGAAGGCTACGATGTCAAGGTTGTGGATGATTCCCGCAACTGGGGACAGATCGCCCTTCAGGGGCCGAAGGCTGAAGAGACCCTTGTAAAGGTCCTGGATTTCGCTGCGGATGCCGCAGGCCTGGCATTCTATACATTCAAGGATTTCGAAGATGCCGGGATGAGGGTGATCATCAGCCGTACCGGTTATACCGGTGAGGACGGTTTCGAGATCTATGCGGCCCCTGGTCTCACCGTGAAGTATTGGGAAGCCTTCCTGGCTGCAGGTGTCACCCCTTGCGGACTCGGCTGCCGCGACACCCTCCGTTTCGAGGCCGGGCTTCCTCTGTACGGAGACGAGCTTACTCCTGCTATCTCTCCTGTGGTGGCCGGCTTCAGTATGTTCTGCAAACTGGACAAGGACGAGTTCATCGGAAAGGATGCGCTGGTGGACCAGAAGGCCAACGGCACCCCTATGAAGCTCGTGGGTATCGAGATCGAAGACAAGGCTATCCCTCGCGCAGGGTACCCGGTCGAACTCGAGGACGGAACCGAGGTCGGAGTAGTCACCACCGGTTATCACAGCATCTCCCTTGACAAGAGCATCTGCTTCGCACTCGTAAAGAGGCAGTACGGAGCGCTCGACGCCCCTCTTTCCATCCGTATCCGCAAGAAGGTTTTCCCTGGGAAAGTGGTGAAGAAGAGATTCTATCAGACTAATTACAAGAAATAACAATAACAAAACAATACAATCGATTATGAGCAAAGTAGTAGAAGGTCTCCGTTACAGTGACGACCACGAATGGGTAAAGGTAGAAGGAAACATCGCAGTCATAGGTATTTCCGATTTCGCTCAGCACGAGCTTGGTGACATCACTTATGCCGATCTTCCGGAGGTTGACGACGAGGTCGTAGCAGGTGAGGAATTCGGTGCGCTCGAGAGCGTCAAGGCTTCCAGCGAACTGATGTCCCCTGTGTCCGGAAAGGTCGTAGAGGTCAATGCCGAACTGGACGATGCACCGGAGAAGATCAACGAGGATGCCTACGAGGCTTGGATAATCAAGGTCGAGATGTCCGATCCTTCAGAGGTTGAATCACTTATGGACGCAGCCGCTTACCAGGAGTTTACCGAGAAGTAATATGGCAGCATTCCACTATTTCCCCCATACCGGAGACGATGTCCGCAAGATGCTGGAGCGTATCGGAGCAGGGTCAGTCGATGACCTCTATTCCGATGTTCCTCAGGATGTCATCTTCAAGGGTGGATATGACCTCCCTGACGCGATGTCCGAGGAGGAGGTCAGGGATTTCTTCGAGAAGCTGGATTCCAGGGATTCCAAGCTCAAGGTGTTCGTCGGTCAGGGTTCATATGACCACTATACCCCTTCCGTGATTCCTTATATCACGTCCCGCTCCGAGTTCCTTACGGCTTACACTCCATACCAGGCTGAAATATCCCAGGGTACCCTGAGGTATATCTTCGAGTATCAGAGTATGATATGCGCCCTGACAGGGCTGGATGTAAGCAACGCTTCGATGTACGACGGGCCGACCGCGGCCGCCGAGGCAGTAAGGATGTCGCTGGCCTGCACCCGCAAGAAGTCCAGGGTCCTGGTTTCCAAGACCCTTCTTCCGAACGTGGTCAGGACCATCGAGACATATGCCCTTTACAGCGGGATCGAGCTGGCTTATCTTCCTGTAATGGATGGCCATACCTGCCCTCATCATATGGAGGCTGAGCTTTCCAAGGGAGATGTCGCCGGCGTGATCGTCCCTTCGGTCAACCGTTTCGGAATAATCGAGGACCTCACCGGTTTCGCCGATGCCGTCCACGAGGAAGGCGGTGTGCTGATAGAGTATTGCGACCCTTCCGCCCTGGCAGTCCTCAAGACTCCTGCCGAGTGGGGAGCCGACATCGCTGTCGGAGACGGCCAGAGCCTCGGTATCCCGATGCAGTTCGGTGGCCCTTACGTGGGCTTTATGGCCTGCCGGAAGGAACACCTCCGCAAGCTCCCGGGCAGGATCGTAGGCGAAACCAGGGACACTGAAGGCAGGCGGGTATTCTGCCTGACTCTCCAGGCCAGGGAACAGCACATCCGCCGCGAGAAGGCCACTTCCAACATCTGTTCCAATGAAAGCCTTATGGCTCTCTTCGTCACGGTATATGCTTCCCTGATGGGTCCTGAAGGCCTCAAGGAAGTGAATGACCGTTCCTATGCTGCAGCCCACTACCTCCACGACGAACTTCTCAAGACAGGAAAGTTCGAGGAGGTATATGACCAGCCGTTCCTGAAAGAATTCGTGCTGAAGCCTCTCACCGACGTGGCGGCGCTTCAGCAGAAACTCCTTGCCGGAGGCTTCTTCGCAGCTCTGCAGGATGAGGACGGCAATGTATCTTTCTGTGCAACTGAAAAACGTACGAAAGCTCAGATCGATGAGCTCGTAGCATTGGTGAGGGAGGCCTAGGAATATGAAATATTACGATAAACTGATATTTGAACTATCCAAGGAAGGTCGTACCGGGTATTCCCTCGGCACTTCTCCGTTCGCAGTGGACGGAGTCGTTCCGGAAGCGGGGATTCCTGCCGGACTGCGCCGTGGGGACGCTCCTTCGCTGCCCCAGGTGAGCGAGGTCGATGTCGTGCGGCATTACACCAACCTGTCCCAGATGAACTTCGGTGTCGATACCGGATTCTATCCCCTGGGCAGCTGCACGATGAAATACAACCCGAAGATCAACGAGGAAATCGCCAATATGAAGGGTTTCCAGGGTCTCCATCCTCTTCAGCCGGCATCTACCGTGCAGGGAGCCCTCGAGGTTTACCGCGGTATGGACAAGGCTTTGTCTGCGATAACGGGGATGGCCGGATTCACCTTCAACCCTTGCGCAGGAGCACACGGAGAATTGACCGGCCTTATGATCATGCGCCGTTACCATATCCTCCGCGGCGACCTTAAGAGGACCAAGGTAATAGTCCCTGACAGTGCCCACGGCACCAACCCTGCCAGTGCTGCGGTATGCGGACTCGAAGTAGTCGTGGTCAAGTCGAAAGCGGACGGCCTTGTCGATGTCAATGACCTCAAGCCTCTGCTCGGCGAAGATATCGCCGGCATTATGATGACGAACCCCAACACGCTGGGTCTCTTTGAGAAAGACATAAGGCAGATCGCGGATCTCATACACGGCTGCGGCGGACTGCTCTATTATGACGGGGCGAATATGAACCCTCTGATCGGAGTAGCACGTCCAGGCGATATGGGATTCGACATCCTGCACCTCAATCTCCACAAGTCATTCTCCACTCCTCACGGTGGTGGAGGTCCAGGCTCGGGACCGGTAGGGGTATGCGAAAAGCTGCTCCCTTACCTGCCTGTGCCGAAAGTGGTGGAGAATGCAGAGGGCGAACTGGAGATTGTGTGCGGTTCGGAGAAGGCAGCCGGCCAAGTTTCCGGTTTCCTCGGCAACTTCGGTGTCATACTCAGGGCATATGCCTACATCCTGATGCTTGGAAAGCAGAATGTCAAGATGGTGGGACGTTATTCCACTCTGGCTGCCAACTACATCAAGGAGAGCCTGAAGGATTGCTACAAGCTTCCGATCCCGTCTGTCTGCAAGCACGAGTTCGTCTTTGACGGCTTGATCGACGATGGCTCGAAGAAAGCGGCCGACGGGTCTGTCGAAAGGGAAGGTGCGACTACGCTTGACGTAGCCAAGAGGCTGCTGGACTTCGGTTTCCACGCTCCTACTATCTATTTCCCCCTGCTGTTCCATCAGGCAATCATGATCGAGCCTACCGAAACGGAGTCGCTCGAGACGCTTGATGCGTTCATCGAGGTGATGAAGAAGATCGCGGCCGAGGCGGCAGAGGATCCCGCTATCCTCAAGGCAGCTCCGCACAACGCTCCGATCACCCGTCCTGACGAGACTACGGCTGCCCGCCAGCCTGTCCTCAAATTCCAGGACGAGATTCAGTAGCGGATCATTGTTATGGACAGGAAGAGGATATCAATAGGACTTGGTGCGGCCTGGCTCGTTTGCGTGGCCGCACTGGCCTTCTTCCTGTACTATGGCCAGAAGTACCTGCTCTGCTTCCGCGAGCAGCAGCAGATGTTCTTTTTCGACTGGCGATATGTCTCCGGCCTTCTGGCAGAGCCGGGAGGTTTTTCTGTCCTCTGCGCCAGGTTCCTGACCCAGTTCTTCCGACCTTTGTGGGTCGGACCCGTGGTTACTTCACTCCTGGCCGGCGGCAGCGCCTGGTTCATATGGAAGTCGATGGAGAGGACCGGTGCCGGTTGGGAAGTATTCCCTCTCTCTTTCCTGGCTCCCGCTTTCGGGATAGTCTCCCTGCTGGATGTGCAGTATTTCTATCAAGGGCTTGTCGCTTTGTTCCTTGCCAGCGCAGCGTTGAGTTTTTATAACCGTTGCGCCTGCAGGAAAGGGTCGGCCCGTGTTGGACTTGGATCCGTACTGGTACTTGCGCTGTTCCTGCTGGCAGGCCCGGTCGCCTTGCTTTTCGGGGTGTCTGCCCTGGTCTGTGACCTGGTCGCAATGCGCCGGCGCAGGGGAGGCTCGGTTCTGATGCCCGTACTTGCTGTATCCATCGGTTGGCTGTCGGTCCTCTGTGGTTCGGTTCCCACGATGAGATATTCCTGCACTCCAGCCTTCTATTATGAACTGATGTCCCCTGGAATACCTTTCATCCACAATCTCAGCTGGATACTGCTGCCTGTCAGCCTCGTGGCCGGCCTGTTGTCCAAGGTGGCGGGAAAGCGAGGGACCTTTTTCAAGGTCCTGACCTGCGCCTTCGCTCTGATTTTAGTGGTCATTCCGTTCAGGATCAGTTATTTCCGGACGTTGAACAGGGATCTGATGCGATTCTGCAGGATGGAAGTCCTGGCCTCGCGCCAGGATTGGAACGGAATAATCCGGATTTGCTCCCACGATGTGCGCTCCCTCGACGACTTGAACTACCTCAACCTTGCGCTTGCGGAGAAAGGAATCCTGCAGGACGACCTGTTCAAGTATCCTCAGGCCGGCCCTGAGTCCTTGATCGTGGATGAGAAGAGCGAGTCTGCGATCGATATGCTGAGACTCTCGCATATCCTGTTCTCGATGGGGAATATGGCCGCCGCGCAGAGTATGGCTTTCAACGCCAACCAGGCATTCGCCAACAACCCTTCGATGCTGAAGATCCTGGTACAGGTCGATCTTATGCGCGGAACCTATGACGTAGCCCGGAAGAATATCGGACTCCTGAAGAAATCTCTGAACTATCGTTCCTGGGCTCGGGATCAAGAGAGATTCCTGGACAACGATGCTCTGCTGGAAAAGGATCCGGTGCTGGGTAACGGCCGCCGGGATTTCCCTGAAGACGGGGATTTCGTGCTCAGGTCATCTGCTTTCGACGACCTCAGAAGGATCGTAAAGGTGAATCCGGACGATCTCAAGGCCCGGCAGTACGCTCTTGCTTATATGATGTTGTCAGGTAATTCGGATTGATAGGGGGTGGATATGAAAAGATTGGCTGTATTCCTTGTCCTCGGGCTGATATTCCTTTCCTGCGACAGGCAGGTGAGGATAGATGGCAGTCTCGGAACAGATCCTGGGATTTATCCGGATTATGCAGGTGTGACAATCCCTTCCAACATAGCGCCGTTGAACTTTTCCTATCTGGGGGATGGTGAGGTGAGACTTCTGGTAGAAGGGGCCTTCGGGACCCGTTGGATCAAGTCCCGCAAGGGACTGTTCTCCTTCGGCCTCAACCGCTGGCGCAAGATGCTGGACAAGTGCAAAGGGTCCGATCTCACCCTTACCGTAGTGGTGAAGAAGGAAGGACGCTGGCAGGCTTTCAACCCGTTCAGTATTACGGTAAGCGATTCCCAAGTGGATCCATATCTTGCCTTCAGACTCCTGCCTCCCGGCTATCAGGGATGGTATGAGATGGGAATATACCAGCGCGACCTGGAGTCGTACTCGCAGAAGGCCATCTATCGTAACGTATTGACCCAGAGGAACTGCGTGAACTGCCATTCTTTCCGCGACAGGGATCCCGGGAATATGCTGTTCCACGCGCGCGAAAGATTTGCGGGGACGGTGATGGTCCGCGACGGGGAAGTCAGGAAGCTGAATACGAAGACCGATTCGACCATAAGCGCACTGGTCTATCCTTACTGGCATCCTTCAGGGAAATATGTGGCATTCTCCGTCAATGAGACACACCAGAGTTTCTTCAACCACGACCCGAACAGGATCGAAGTGTTCGACGCAGCATCTGACGTAGTGGTGCTTGACACGGAGACGAATGAGATAGCCTATTCGCCTCTCACAAGATCCCCGGAGGCCTTCGAGACATTCCCGACTTTCTCCCCGGACGGCCGGAGCCTGTATTTCTGTTCAGCGAAGGCGGTATCTCCGATGCCGAAGGAATATTCCGAAGTCAAGTACAGCCTTTGCCGTATCTCATTCGATCCTGAGTCTTTCTCATTCGGAGATACGGTGGATACCCTTTACAGCGCACCCCTGAATGGGAAGAGCGTTTCTTTCCCGAGGATTTCTCCTGACGGTAAACTGTTGGTTTTCACTCTTTCGGGATACGGGAACTTCTCCATCTGGCACAAGGATGCCGACCTTTGGGCCGCTGACCTCGAATCCGGTGAACCATATCCGCTGGACCGGCTGAATTCGGAGAATGTCGAGAGTTACCATTCCTGGAGCGGCAATTCCAAGTGGCTGGTATTCAGCAGCAGAAGGGGAGACGGGCTCTATACTCGTCCTTATCTGGCTTGTTTCGGGCCTGACGGCAAGCCTTCCAAACCTTTCCTTCTCCCTCAGCGCAACCCTCTCAAGTATTATTCGGAACTTATGGTTTCCTTCAATATTCCGGAATTCGTTTCCGGAAAAGTGAGAGTCGGCAAGCACCGCATCTCTTCCGTACTTAGGAATACGGAGGGGACAAATGTGACGGTTAAGGCAGAATAATTTGGAATTTTAGTTTTTTTTGAATTATCTTTGCAATCCCAATGGGGTATTAGCTCAGTTGGTAGAGCGTTTGAATGGCATTCAAAAGGTCAGGAGTTCGATTCTCCTATGCTCCACGGAAGTCGCTGGATTCCAGCGACTTCTTTTTATTTTGCCTGCCTCACCCTGTTAGGGATGACCTCTGGAAGCACCATCGAGAGCTCCATGAAGCCGGCATATTCCCCGTCATCGTACCAGGGCGTCTGGAAGATGAGTTTCTTGACGCCTTGCTTTTCCACCGTATAGACATTTGTGCGTGGGTTGACAAGCATATCGGCAAGAATGCTCCTTGCCGGCTCAGGATGGCAGTCCAGTACGTTCTGGCCGATGATTTCCGGCATCCCGGGTTTCAGGAACGTCTTCCTGGATTTCGCGTTCATATCCAGGATGGTGCCATCCTTGGCGCAGATGGTTACGGCCACATCGGCCCCTTCAAAGTAATCGCGTTTCATATTATGATCTGTCTTTTATGTCCAAACAGCACAAAAATACAAAATCATACTGAACGTTTTGTTATATTTGCGACCTATGAAGGAAGGCAGGACTATACTTGAGGTGCTCGAAAGTTTCCTGAAGGTGGAACTTGAAGATATCCGACGCTATTTCGGCGCCGAGGTACCTGTTCATACCCGCAAGAAGGAACTGGTCGACAGGCTTGCCGGATATATAGTGGCCAAGCCTGCCGAATGGCTGGGCAAGATGCTCGAAAGGGATCTCAGGCTTCTTGCGAGGCTTGTAGATGCAGGTCCGGAAGTCCCTCTGTATCTGGAATATCCTGATTATCCTTCCGTACTCGAGACTATCCGGCTGCTGGATTCCGACACAAGCGATTCATCTTGCCGTTCCGTCTGGATTTCAAGGGATCTGTACGGAATAGTGGCTCCACATATCCACGATGTGATATCTAAGGGAGAGGCGGACGGATCTTTCGAGATGGAGAGGGCAGCGCTCGGCTACCTGGCTCTCTATGGAGTCTTGAGGATAGAGGATTTCTTCGACCATATGCTGGATTACTGGGATTCCACCCAAAGACAGAGCCTTCCGGAGTTCTCCGCGATGCTTTATGACAGCCCGGTATTGAAGCTCTGCCGTTTCGACCACGCTGGCGAGCATTTCATAGGGTCTCCGAATATCTACGATCCGGAGGCTGTCCTTTCCGGGAGGAAGGAGTTCGATTCCGTCAAGGATATGAAATCGTTCACTCCTCTGCAGGCGATAGAGGCAGGAAGCGGAGCCCCGTTCTTCGTATTCGGACTCGGTACTCCCGAGGGGAAGAAACTTGTGCAGATGCTCGGGAACCTCGGTTATTCTGGTGATGACCTCGTACGTGAGGAGCACGATATATGGATGAACGCCCAGATGTGCGGGGATGACAATGCTGCCGAAGAAATATTCGCCTGCGTCACTTCCAGGCAGGATGAGATACTTTCCTTCGAGGACTACAACGCTTGTATGGAGATTGTGGCGGCGTATGCCAACAGCCTCCCGAAATGGCTTCTGAGCGGCTATTCGGCGGATGAAGCGAAGTGTCTCAAAGTGATCCTGCAGCTGGATGAGGACCAGTTCGGGGCCATGGTCAGGAGGAATCCTCTCCTGGGACTGTTCGTGCCTCCTGCGGCACCTGACAGCCCCTGCCCGTGTGGTTCCGGATTCTCGTACAGGCTGTGTCACGGCCGTCTCCTGAACTGATCAAGCTATAAAAATGCAACAAGCCCGCATCGCTGCGGGCTTATTCCGGTTAGTTAGTAGTGTATTACCTTATTTTGTCTTTAAAAAGAAGACGTTGTCGTTAGAGTGTAAACTCCTTTTCCGATTGCAAAAGTAACTTAAAAAAACGTTTAAACCAAAGGTTTTCCGGAAAAATTTAAACGTTTTATCAAGGCTTTTGCTTTTGAGCCTGACTATCAGTTCCTTCCAGCAATTCAGGGCGGAGACGCCTGGTGCGTTCGAGTGCCTGTTCGTCCTGCCAGGCGCGGATTAGTTTCGGATTGCCGCTGAGTAGGACTTCCGGCACTTTCCAGCCTTTGTAGTCGGCAGGGCGGGTGTAAACGGGAGGGGAGAGAAGACCGTCCTGGAAGCTGTCGCTGAGGGCTGAAGTCTCATCGGTGAGGGCGCCGGGGATCAACCTTACTATCGAATCAGCAAGCAGGGCTGCAGGGATCTCCCCGCCGCTTACGACATAGTCTCCGACGGATATCTCCCTGGTTACGAGGTGCTCCCTGATCCTGTGGTCTATTCCCTTGTAGTGCCCGCAGAGTATGATGATGTTCTCGCACAGGGACAGCTCGTTGGATATTCCCTGCGTCAGCCTCTCCCCGTCCGGAGACATATATATGATTTCGTCATATTCACGCTCCTTCCTCAGTGATTCGATCATCTTTTCGACGGGTTCCACCATCATTACCATTCCGGCGTCGCCACCGTAGCTGTAATCGTCCACGGTCGCTCTCGGTCCGATGCCGAATCGCCTTATGTTTTGGACGTGGATTTCAACCAGCCCCTTCTTTATGGCCCTTCCCACTATGGAATGGCTCAGAGGACTCTCCAGAAGCTCCGGAACAACGGTCAGTATATCGATGCGCATAGATTATGAAATACCTTTTTGCAAAAATAGGTTTTTTAATTGTTTTTTAGGTATATTTGTAAGCTGCAATGAAAATTGCAAGGATGTGTAACTCTTTAAATTATTGCTTTATGAGCGAAGAAAATATTCCTGTAGTCGATCAGACTCCAGATGTAGAAGGAACTCCTGAGACCCTCCAGGCAGAGGTTAAGGAAACTGTGGAACAGGTGGCGGAAAAGGTCGAAGAGGCCGTTGAGACCGTCGGAGAAGTTGCCGAAGGAGTTGTCGAGGAAGTTGTCGAAGAAGTCCCGGAAACTGCTGAAGTTGCAGAACCTGCAGAAGAGGCTCCGGTGGATCTCGGAAGCTTGTCGCTTGCCGAGTTGTCCGATATGTTCGACAAATTGTCCCAGGACGAGAACAGAATGAGAAGATATAAGGAGGCCGAGGCTATCAAATCGGCTTTCTACAAGAGGCTTTCCAAGGAAAAGGCCGATGCCGGACTTGGGGCCAAGGTCGATGAGCCTTCTTCACGCGAGGACGTGATTGAGGAGGTGGCTCCGGTTCCCCAGACCGGGGACAAGGACAATCCTTTCGAGGCTATTGAAATGGCCTTCAAGGGTGTATATGCCAACTACAAGAAAGAACGTGCGGAATACAACCGCCAGCAGGATGCCCAGAGGGAGGACAACTTCATCAAGAAGCAGGCTGTGATCGAGGATCTCAAGACCCTCGTCGAGAAACAGGAGGATGTCAGCTCTACGTTCCCTGCGTTCCGTGAACTCCAGAACCGCTGGAGGGAGATCGGACCGGTCCCTGCTACGAAGTTCCGCAACCTCAACGACACTTACCAGTTCTATGTCGAGAAGTTCTACGATATGGTCAAGATCAACAGGGATCTGAGAGACCTGGACTTCAAGAAGAATCTTGAGGCGAAGCAGGAATTCTGCGAAGAGGCCGAGAAACTGGCTGAGAAGGAGAATGTCGTCGATGCATTCCGTGAGCTCCAGAAACTCCACGAGCAGTGGAAGGAGTTCGGCCCGGTAGCCAAAGAATACCGTGATTCGATATGGGAGCGTTTCAAGGCTGCCACTGCTGTCATCAACAAGAAGTATCAGGCATATTTCGAAGGTCAGAAGGAGAAGCAGCAGGAGAACCTTGCCGAGAAGGCCAAGCTGTGTGAGCAGGTTGAGGAGATAGCTGCAAAGGAGGTCAAGTCTTCCAACGAATGGAACCAGCTTACCGCCGAGATCGAAGAGATCCAGAAGAAGTGGAGGACCATCGGTTTCGCCACCAAGAAAGAGAACCAGAAGATATACGACCGTTTCCGTGCCGCCTGCGACCAGTTCTTCTCACGCAAGCGTGATTACTATTCCCAGTTCAAGGATTCTATGAACGAGAATATGGAGAAGAAGATCTCCCTGATCGAACAGGCTGAGGCTCTTAAGGACAGCAAGGAGTGGAAGAAGACCACCGAGGCCTTGATAGCCCTTCAGAAGCAGTGGAAGGAGATCGGTGCCGTACCTCGCAAGAAATCCGAGATGCTCTGGAAGCGTTTCCGTGCGGCTTGCGATGCTTTCTTCAACGAGCGCGACAAGAATGCGAAGCCGGAGAACGATTATTACGGTAATCTCAAGGCAAAGAAGGCCTTGATCGATGAGATCAACGCATATGAGTCCAAGGATGCTGCTGCCGACCAGGCTGCCGCACAGGAGTTCAATGAGAAGTGGCGTGCCATCGGTTTCGTGCCGTATAAGGAGAAAGAGAGTATCCAGAAGGCATATTCCGAGGCAATGCAGGCCAAGTTCCCTGACTTCTCCCCGAGGGCTGCCAGATCTGCCGGCAGCCGCAGTGCAGGTGCTGCCAGGAGGCCACTCAGCGAGAAAGACCGTCTCGTGCAGCAGTATAACAAACTCCAGCAGGACATCGTTACTTACGAGAACAACATAGGTTTCTTCTCGGCTTCCAAGAATTCTGCTCCTCTTATCCAGCAGATGCAGGAGCGTATCGAGGCCGCAAAGCAGGAACTCAAGGACCTCGAAGACAAGATCCGCAAGGTTGAGGAGAGCGAGGAGGAGAAGTAAAGGATGGATAGGAATACAGTGACAGGGTTGATCCTGATGGGGCTCCTCCTCTTCGGGTTTACCTTCTTCCAGAACAGGCAATACAAGAAACAGGCTGAATTCCAGGCTCAGCTCGACTCCATCGCGGCAGTCGAGAAGTACCGTGCCGATTCCATCGCCGCCGCAGAGGCCGCACTCAGGGACACTGTCCTTGCCGATACCGTTGCGGCTGCTCCTGTGGTATCTGTTTACAAGGATTCTCTCCTGGCTCAGGCTCACGATGGCGAAGGCGAGATCATAACTCTTTCCAACGATAAGTTCGAGGTCGCGTTCAGCACGAAGGGAGCCCAGCCATATTCGGTCCTCATAAAGGAATACAAGAAATACGGAGGGGATGACCTCTATCTTTTCGAACCGGGCGATGCCCATCTGGGTATCCAGGTTTATGCCGGGGAGAACATCAATACTTCCGATTTCATCTTCACCGTCGCTGAAAAGACGGACACATCCCTCTCAATGCGTCTTCCTTTCGCCGGCGGTGGATACATCGAACAGCGGTATTCCATTTCCGAGGGCTCATATTCGGTCAATAACACCCTGGCATTCATTGGGATGGACAAAGTCATCCCAAAGAATGTATTCTCCTTCGACGTCGATTGCATAGTCACGATGCCGAGGATGGAGAAAGGCTACAAGAACGAAGTCCAGTATTCCAAGATGGATTATTACTTCTCCGGGGAGAAGAAGCCGGAGGAGATGGGCAGGGGAAGGAATGCTTCGAAGAGGGTGGACAACAGGGTCTCCTGGTTCGCCTTCCAGCAGCAGTTCTTCTCATATATAATGAGGGCTCCCAAAGAGTTCTCTTCCGCCGATTTCGAGCTGAACTTCCTTCCTGAAGAGGATGAAAGCCACGACCTGATGACCTGCCAGGCCAGGACGAGGATTGACTTCCAGCCGGGAATGCCGGAAACCGTGGTTCCTTTCGAGTTCTATTTCGGGCCGAACCACTACCGCACCCTCAAGTCCTATGACAAGAAATACGAGAAGATCATCCCTCTGGGAGGCTGGCTTGTCGGCTGGTTCACCAAGTATGTGATCATCCCTATATTCGACCTTCTCCACAGGTTCATTTCGAATTTCGGTCTGATCATCCTGTTGATGACCATCTTCATAAAGCTGGTGGTCCTTCCGTTCGCCTACAAGTCATATTCGTCTTCAGCCAAGATGCAGGCGATCAAGCCGGAAATCGACAAGTTGAACGAGAAATACTCCAAGGAACAGGATGCGATGAAGAAGCAGCAGGCCCAGATGGACCTGTACAGGCGGGCCGGGATCAGCCCTATGGGAGGCTGTCTCCCGATGCTGCTCCAGTTCCCGATCCTGTGGGCAATGTTCAGGTTCTTCCCTGCATCCATCGAATTGCGTCAGCAGTCCTTCTTGTGGGCCGAGGACCTCAGTGCATATGATTCCATCGTGAATTTCGGCACCAGGATCCCTCTGCTGGGAGACCATATCTCCCTGTTCGCACTCCTGATGGCCATTTCGATGTTCTTCTATTCAAAGCTCACTACGGCATCCCAGCCCGGTGGCAATGACCCTCAGATGGCATCGATGCGCTTCATGAGCGTATGGATGATGCCTGTTATGATGTATTTCATCTGCAACAGCCTGTCTTCCGGTCTCAGTTACTATTATCTCCTTTCCAACCTTATCACGATGCTCGAGACCTGGGTTATCAAGAAATGGTTCGTGAATCCTGAGGAGATACGGGCGAAGCTGAAGGCCACCGAGGGCAAGAAGCAGCCAAAGAGCAAGTGGCAGCAGCGTCTCGAGGAGGCACAGAGGATGCAGGCTCAGATGCAGAAGGAGCAGGCTAAGAAGAATGGTAGAAGATAATCTCAAGAGAATCTACGAAGAACTGCCGCCAGGAGTAAAACTGGTGGCAGTTTCCAAATTCCACCCTTCCTACGTGATCCTGTCGGCCTATCAGGCGGGGCAGAGGTGTTTCGGAGAGAACCGCCCCCAGGAATTCTGCGCCAAGGCCAGGGAACTCCCGGCAGATATCGAGTGGCATTTCATAGGCCATCTTCAGACCAACAAGCTGAAACTGGTCCTGCCTTACGCTTCTCTGGTCGAGTCCGTCGATTCCCTTCATCTGCTTGATTCCATTGAGAACTGGGGAAAGATGAATGACAGGGTCATATCCGTACTCCTTGAACTGCATCTTGGAGCCGAAGAGACCAAGGGCGGTTTTACTGAAGAAGAGATAACGAGAATCCTCGAGAGCGTTTCAGGTACAGATGGAGATGCAGATGCAGAGGCAGAGGCTGGTGCCGGTGCGGGTATAGGTTCAGGTACAGGTGTAGGTGCTGGTGCTGGTGCCGGTGCTGGTGCCGGCAATCCTTTCCCTCACATAAGATTCTGCGGTCTGATGGGAATGGCTACCAATACCGATGATGATTCCCGGGTAGAAGCGGATTTCATCCGTATCCGGGAGTTCAAGAAACGACTGGACAGTTTGTTCCCAAATTTGAAGGATTTCCGTGAGCTTTCCATCGGAATGTCCAACGACTGGAAGATCGCCGTTCGCCAGGGTGCTACCATCGTACGGATAGGCACAGCGATATTCGGCCCCAGGTAGTCCCCGCACCTGAAGTCCATATTCTTTATTGTGGCCTTCGCCTCGTGATCTTCACCTCGGAGTCTTCACCTCGTGATCTTCTCCTCGGGGAATGGTCAGGCTGCGTCCTCCGCGCATTTATTCCTTCTTTGCTCAAGGGTCCTGTATTCTCACTCAAGGGTCTATCTGGGTGCACCCTTAAGCACGATTTCGCCCTTTTTCACGCGCAAAGGCTTAAAATCTCATTCAAGGGTCCATTTCGGCGCACAAAAAAAGAAGATGACCAATTGGCCATCTTCTTTTTATACTTTAGTAGGGGATACCCTATTCGAGAGTACCGTTCTCTGCCTTCTCGATCATCTTCTCGTTAGCGGAGATGTAGATCTCGACGCGGCGGTTCTGAGCCCTGCCTTCCTTGGTCTCGTTGCTGGCGACTGGCATAGAATAGGACTTGCCCTCGGTGGTCATACGTGAAGTAGCGATACCGCAGTTCTTCAGGTAGTTGGCGACGGACTGAGCCCTCTCGTTGGAAAGCCTCTCGTTGACAGCGTCTGATCCGGTGTTGTCGGTGTGGCCGAAGATGGTGATGTCAGTGTCCTGCATATCCTGCATCTTGGCTGCGAACTGGGACAGCTCGTTCTTGGAAGCCTGCTTGAGGTCGGACTTGTTGGTGTCGAAGAGGATACCGCTGTTGAAGGTAACCTTGATGGCCTCGAGACCGTTCTGGTCCTCGACCTTCTCGATCTGAGCGTTCTCAAGCTGCTGGAGTTCCTCAGCCTTCTTGTCCATCTTCTTTCCGATGATTGCACCTGCGCCTGCACCTACTGCAGTACCGATGGCTGCACCGATGGCTGCACCCTTCTTGTCACCTACGGCAGCGCCGATTCCAGCACCGATAACAGCGCCGGCTCCGGAACCCAGAAGAGTACCCTTACCTGTCTTGTTCATGTTGGCGCAGCTGGAGAATACCATTGCTACGCAGAGGAATGAAAGAACAATTTTTTTCATAATGTGATAGTTAAAAGAATTGATAAGTCGTTGTGTATCTGATTATTGCATTAACCTTTCAAAAAAGGCCAAGCCCGAAGGCCTGGCCTTACTATCGCAAATATAAAAATTATTTTGAAATAACGCGCGCCATTTCAAGCACTTTGTTGGAATAGCCCCACTCATTGTCGTACCAAGCGCAAACTTTTACGAAGGTAGGATCGAGCTGGATACCAGCCTTGACGTCGAAGATGGAAGTGCGGGAATCACCACGGAAGTCGGTAGCGACGACAGCTTCGTCAGTGTAGCCGAGGATGCCCTTGAGTTCGCCTTCGGAAGCTTCCTTCATTGCAGCGCAGATCTCATCGTAAGTTGCAGGAGTGTTGAGCTCGCAAGTGAGGTCCACGAAGGATACGTCGGAAGTAGGGACACGGAGGGACATTCCTGTGAGCTTGCCGTTCAGTTCAGGAAGCACCTTGCCTACTGCCTTGGCAGCACCGGTGGATGAAGGGATGATGTTCTCGAGGATTCCGCGTCCACCCCTCCAGTCCTTCTTGGAAGGACCGTCGACTGTCTTCTGGGTTGCGGTGGCAGCGTGGACGGTGGTCATGAGGCCCCTCTTGATTCCGAACTTGTCGTTCAGGACCTTGGAGATAGGAGCAAGGCAGTTGGTCGTGCAGGAAGCGTTGGAGATGATGTCCTGACCAGCGTAAGTCTTGTGGTTCACACCATAGACGAACATAGGGGTAGCGTCCTTTGAAGGAGCGGACATGATAACCTTCTTTGCTCCAGCCTGGATGTGCTTGCGAGCGGTCTCGTCGGTGAGGAAGAAACCGGTGGATTCAACCACGACCTCGGCTCCAACCTCGTTCCACTTGAGGTTGATAGGATCCATTTCAGCGGTCACGCGGATCTTCTTCCCGTTGACTACGAGATTACCGTCTTCCACTTTGATTTCACCATTGAAAATGCCGTGTACTGAATCATACTTGAGCATATAAGCAAGATACTCAGGGTCGAGAAGGTCATTGATACCTACAACCTCGATGTCGTCAGCAAAATTCTCAACTGCTGCACGGAATACCATACGGCCGATACGACCGAATCCGTTAATACCAAGTTTTACCATTTTGAATGTTTATTGATTTAAAATAAGTTAAAATACAATCTTCTAACTAAGCGCTTTCCCTTTACTGCAAAAGCAGTGCAAAAATACCAAAAAAATCGAGGATTTTTATATATTTGCTTAATAAAAAATAAATATTGACCGATATGCCGGCGGACTTGAACATATTGATAACTAACGACGATGGATACACCTCGAAAGGAATCCGTACCCTTGTCAGGATTATGCGTCGTTTTGGCAGGATAACCGTCGTCGCTCCCAAGACTCACCAGTCCGGGATGTCCGTTGCACTGACCCTTGGAAGCAAAGCGATCGCTTACAAGAAGCTTGCAGAGGAAGACGGAGTTTCCTGGGCATATGTCAACGGAACTCCTGCAAGTTGCGTGAAGTTCGCCCTCGACAAGGTGCTGCCGGACCGCAGGTGCGATGTCGTGGTCTGTGGAATCAACCACGGAGCCAATTCTTCGGTCGCCACGAATTATTCAGGCACGATGGGAGCTGCCGAGGAGGCAGCCATAAACGGCATCCCTGCCATTGGAGTCTCACTCTGCGAATATGCTGAAGATGCCGATTTCTCGTCTGTCGAAAAGTATTTCCCGGAGCTTTTCGAACGCCTTATGGCGGACTGGCCGAAGCGTCACGGAGTATCATACAACATCAATTTCCCTCCGACCTCGGTACCGGTGAAAGGAATCAGGGTCTGCCACCAGGGAGCCGGTCACTGGACCAAGGAGCTCGACCCTATGGAAACCGATGAATTCGGATTCCATTACGGAGAGGAAGGCGAGGCATTCTACGTGATGCGCGGAGAATTCGTGGACGACGCCCCGGAGGAAGATTCATCAGCTGACCATCACGCACTTCGCGACGGATTCATCTCCATAGTTCCGCAGACATTCGACAGGACTGATTACGAAGAACTTGCCCGTCTTTCAGGAAAGCTGGACACCGATTTCTGATGTCGAAGTATTACATCATAGCCGGAGAAGCCTCGGGCGACCTTCACGGGTCGAACCTGATGCGCGGCCTGTATGCTGAAGACCCCGGGGCCGACATCCGCTTCTGGGGCGGAAGCCTGATGGATTCCGTTTACCGGGAGCACCAGGACGGGTCCGGACTGGTGCGTGACTATAAGGATGGCGCGGTGATCGGTTTCACTCAGATACTCCTGCGTTGGAGGTCTTTCGCGAGGCGTTTTTCCGACTGTACCAAGGATATCCTGGAGTGGAAGCCGGACGTGGTCATTCTCATAGATTACCCGGGATTCAATTTCCGTGTGGCGGAATTCGCCCACAAGGCAGGATTCAAGGTATTCTATTACATAGCCCCGAAAGTCTGGGCCTCAAGGGAAAGGCGCGTGGGGAAACTCAAGGCCTTCGTCGACAAGCTGTTCATCGTATTCCCGTTCGAGATACCCTATTTCGAAAGCAAGGGAGTGGACTTCATCTACAGGGGCAACCCGCTCATCGATGCCATCGACGATTCTGCGGCGCTGAAGGAGTCGCGGGAGGAATACCTTGGGAGGACCGGTCTGCCGGACAAGCCGTCCATAGCGCTTCTGGCCGGCTCCAGGACTGGTGAGATCGGCTCTATGATGCCGGTCTTTATGGAATTCGCCGACCGGATGCATTCGATGCCGGAGTATTCGGATTTCCAGTTTGTCGTCGCGGCGGCCCCTTCGAGGGAGATGTCGGACTATTCCGGCTATGTCGGCGGAAGGGAATATGTACACGTCCTGTTCGGTGAGAGTTATGCGGTGATGCGCAATTCCGTGGCTGCGGTGGTCAATTCGGGCACGGCTTCCCTGGAATGCGCCCTCATAGGTACGCCTCAGGTCGTGGCTTACCGTGGCTCTGCCGTCAACTATATGATAGCCAAGAGTATAATCAAAATCAAATACATAAGCCTCGGCAACCTGATCCTGGACAGGACCTGCTTCAGGGAACTGCTTCAGGATTATTTCACGCCCGGGAATGTCCTTGACGAAGTGCGTCGGATCCTTCTCGACCGGGAATACAGGGACCGTATGCTGGATGGTTATGCCGGAATACGGGAATCCCTGGGAGGCAAGGGAGCCTCAGCCGCAGTCGCCAAGGCTATGATACTGGAAATGCAACGAAAATAGACAATGAAGAGATTGATCATCACGGTCCTGGTACTTTTCGCAGGACTGTCCGCCGTGCCGGCGCAGACCCCCTCGTTATACGTCCGGGGAGGCAGGAACCACGTCCAGGGTATCGCATACGATGCCGCCAGGGACAGGATGTTCCTTTCTTTCACCACGAGTTTCCTGGTGACTGACATGCAAGGTAACGTTATCGCTTCCATCGACCGTATCCAGGGACATCTCGGAGCGATGACCTTCAACCAGGCTGACAGGAAGGTGTATGCTTCCCTCGAGTGCAAGGACGATGTCATCGGTCAGGGACTTTCGGATTTCGCGAAAGGGCGTTCGATGTTCTACATCGCCATCATAGACGTGGACAAGGTCACCGAGAAGGGAATGGACTCCGAGGACAACGATGCTTTCAAGATAGTCTGTGTCAAGGAGGCCACCAGGGACTATCACGTCACCGGTTTCGGCCTCGACGGCAGGGAGTATGAGCATCTTTACGGCTGCTCGGGGATAGACGGAGTGACCATCGCTCCGAAACTGGGCAGGAAAGGGGGCAAGGAATATCTCTACGTGGCCTATGGAATATACGGTGATATCCTTCGTGACGACAATGATTACCAGGTACTTCTGCGTTACGACATCAAGGACCTGAACAAGTTTGCGGGAACGGTCTCTTTCGGGAACTTTTACGACAAGGGGCCCAAGAAGCCGCTTGACAAGACTTTCATATTCACCGGGAATACCAACTGGGGAGTCCAGAACCTGGCGTACGACAAGGCTTCGGGCAAGATGTTCATGGCTGTCTACAAGGGCGGGAAGGAGCGTTACCCGAATCACAAGCTGTTTATGTTCGACATAACCGAGAAACCGGTGAAACGCACCCTCGAAGGAGTCGGGTACGACACATCCAAACACCTGGTCATCGGAACTCCGTCCAACCCCGTCCCTGGCTGTGGTTTCAAGCTGGGAGCCACCGGAATGTGCCCACTGGGAGATGGCTCGTTCTATTTCTCGGAGAACGGCAAGGAAGAGGAGACGGGACTTCAGTATTCAAAGGTCCACCTGTTCCGTTGGACCGGGGATCCTGCAAAGCCTTTTGCGAAAGACTAGTCGGCCTTCATCACGCTCAGATCGACTCTGCCAGGAACTCCTTTGACCACGGCTTTGTCGGTAAACTGCCACCAGGTCCAGCCTTCCAGGGCTGGCCTTTCCTTTTCATAATGCGCTACCCAGATAGGGTAATTCGAGGTGATCTCTTTGCAGAGGTAGTCCTTGACGAATGATGCACTCGCGTATACCACAGGCTTCTTCCCGTATCGCTTTTCCACCGCCTTCAGCCATTGCAGGGCCCTTTCGTTGAGCAGTTCCTTCGTGCAGCCGATGTGCATGGTCTCGATGTCGAGTACCGGCGGGAGGTCCTTGTGCTTGAGTTCCCCTACAGTGCGTATGAAGTTCCGAGCCTGTACTTCACCGTCCTTGGAACTGCGGAAGAAGTGGTAAGCGCCGCGTCTGAGGTCGGTTTTTCCGGCGGCCTTCCAGTTTTTCCTGAAATCCTTGTCCTGGAATCCGGCTCCCTCCGTGGCCTTGATGACGACGAAACTGACAGGTTTGATGTCCTTCGCCTTGAAAGGATCCCGGACTGTCCTGTCCCTTCCGTCCGTCATTACGAACAACGAGTCCCAGACTATGCTGCCTTCATTGTTGTGGGATATGTCTATCCCGTAACGCCAGGAGCCTTGAGGTACCTTTGCGCCTGAGTCGGGGTCGGGAGAGCCTCCCCAACGGTGGAAAAGCAAAGGGAGGATGATGAGCAGGGAAACCGCTATCCCTACTGCAGCCCAGGCTCCAAGCCTTACCTTGCGGGGCTTTATGGTCCTCGCTTTTCTCTTTTTCCGTGAAGTCGGCATATTCATTCGGTACAGGTCACAAAAGTAGTTATTTTTCATTATATTTGTGAATTCGAGAAACAATCTAAAATACACTGATATGGAACTGAAAGGATCAAAGACTGAGCAGAATCTCCGCACAGCGTTCGCCGGAGAGAGCCAGGCTCACACCAAGTATCTCTATTATTCTTCAAAGGCTGCCAAGGATGGCTACGTCCAGATAGGCAAGCTCTTCGAAGAAACTGCAAAGAACGAGAAGGAACACGCCAAGATTTGGTTCAAGCTTCTTCACGGAGGCGAGATCCCATCTACTGAAGAGAACCTCCTCGATGCCGCCGATGGTGAGAATTTCGAGTGGACCGATATGTATGACGGGTTCGCAAAGACCGCAAGGGAGGAAGGCTTCGACGAGATCGCATTCCTCTTCGAGGGCGTCGGAGCCATCGAGAAAGCCCACGAGGAGCGTTACAGGAAGCTTCTCGAAAACGTGAGCGAGGGTATAGTATTCTCCAGTGAGGACGACGCTATCTGGGAGTGCTCGAACTGCGGCCACATCGTGATCGGCAAGAAAGCTCCGGAGCTCTGCCCTGTATGCAAGCATCCTCAGAAGTATTTCCAGCTCAAGGCTGAGAACTATTGATTTGATTATTTCTAATTTAATACTGATATGAAAAAGCACATCCTCCTTGCAGTATTTGCTGCAACCGTCCTTCCTTTCGTCGTTTCGGCTCAGCCGAAGCCTGCACAGCCTGAACCTGAGTACAAGTTCACCGTAGTCAAGGAGAACCCTGTGACCTCGATCAAGAACCAGTTCCGTTCAGGAACCTGCTGGTGCTTCTCCACGATCAGCTTCCTTGAGTCGGAGGCTATCCGTATCAACAAGATCAAGGATGCAGCCGCATACCCTGATTTCTCAGAAATGTTCGTGATTTCCCACTCATACAAGGACAGGGCCGACAAGTATATCCGCGTTGACGGCAAGCTTGGCTTCGGTGGCGGATCGGAGGCTGACGATGTCCTGCACGTCATCAAGGATTACGGTCTCGTGCCTCAGTGCGCGATGCCAGGCATCCAGGAACTTCCAAACCACGGCGAGCTGGATGCTGCCACGAAGGGTTATGTGGAGGCTATCGCAGGTGTTACCAGGAGAGGTACGCTTTCCAATACCTGGAAGAAAGGTTTCGACGCGATCGTGGACAGTTTCCTCGGCGAGTGCCCTGAGACCTTCGAAATCGATGGCAAGACTTATACTCCTGAAACATACAGGGATGCTATGAAGATCGTCCCTGAGGACTATGTCACCATCACTTCTTTCACACATCATCCTTTCTATACCAAGTTCGTTATCGAGGTATCCGACAACTGGAGATGGGACGAGGCCTACAACCTTCCTATCGATGAGTTCATGGAGGTTATCTACAATGCGGTCAACAACGGTTACACCGCAGCCTGGGGTACCGACGTAAGCGAAAAGGGATTCACCAGGAACGGCATCGCCGTCCTTCTCGACGAGTCCAAGAAGCCTGAGGCAGGTTCCGACCAGGAGCACTGGGTAGGCAAGGACCCTGAGAAGAAGGATGCTCCTGCAGTGGAACTCCCGAAGGAGTTGGTTCCTACTCAGGAATACCGTCAGGAAGGCTTCGATTCAAAGACTACTACTGACGACCACGGAATGCATATCTTCGGAATCGCCAAGGATCAGAACGGAAAGACCTACTTTATGGTCAAGAATTCCTGGGGTGAGACCGGCAAGTACAAGGGTATCTGGTATGCTTCAGACGCTTTCGTACGCGGAAAGTCCCTTGATATCATGGTCCACAAGGATGCTGTTCCGAAGGATATCAAGAAGAAGCTCGGAATCAAGTAATGACCCTGAGGAAGCATATTCCCAACAGTATCACCTCCATGAACCTCCTCTGCGGAGTTCTGGGGGTGATATTCTCCTTGGACGGGAAACTTGAGACAGCCTTCGTGCTGATGCTCCTTGCCGCGGTCTTCGATTTCTGCGACGGTCTTTCGGCAAGGCTGCTCAAAGCATATTCGGATGTCGGCAAGGAACTGGATTCCCTCTCCGACATCGTCAGTTTCGGGGTATTGCCTTCCGTGATGCTCTACTGCGTCTTCGGCACCGGTTCCCAGATCCTGCGCTTCTTCCCTTTGCTAATAGCCGCATTCTCGGCCCTCAGGCTCGCGAAATTCAACCTTGACGAGAGGCAGCACGATTCTTTCATCGGCCTGCCGACTCCTTCCTGCGCAGTGTTGTGCGGTTCGCTTTCCTGTTTCGCGGCAAAGGTCCCGGCTTCGTTTCTGTCCCGCTGGTGCGACGGCCCGGTATTCATCGTGCTGCTGACAATAGCCCTGTGTTTCCTCCTGGTCTGCGAGGTTCCGATGTTCTCCTTCAAGTTCGGAGGAGGCCGGAAAGCATCCCGCGAGGATAATGTGAAGAGGCTGGCATTCCTGCTGGTGACAGTCCTCGGGGCATTGGTCACTGCGATAGGCGGATGGCACTGGTCCCTCGTTTTCCTGATAGCCTTTTCGGGATACATCCTGGTCAACCTGCTGTCCCTCGCCTTCATCCGGAAATAATGGCGGGTAAAAAGACCATACTTTATGTACACGGAATGGGTGGGGGAGGCGACAGCCGGATCCCATCCATCCTCCGTGATAATCTCGGCTCGGAGTTCAGTGTCGTGATAAGGACATACGATTTCAATCCCCGGATAGCCCGGAACCAGATTTCTGCCTGGGCGGACGAGGTCGGGCCGGATCTCATAATAGGAGAGAGTATGGGTGCCACCCACGCGATAGCGCTGCGTGGATATCCGCATCTTCTGGTTTCTCCTTCTCTTAATGCACCTCGCTATTTCAATGCCCTCGCCTGGGTTACTATGGTTCCAGGTGTTACCTCCTTGCTGGACAGACATTACCGCCCGAAGGAAGGCGACCGTCAGCCGCTCCATTTCACACGCGAGACTCTGTCAGGATGGAAGCCTGTTATGAGAGATGCGATCGGGAATACCCCTTTGAATGGCAGCAATGACTATTACCACGCCTATTTCGGGACCCGGGACCATTACAGGAGAAGCGGAGTGGTGTCGGTAAGGACCTGGAAGAAATACTTCGGAGAAGGGACCTGGACATTCTATGAAGGGTCCCATTTCATGGAGGAGGAATACATCCTGAGCCTCCTTATCCCAAAGATCCGCTCAATACTGAAGTGATATTCCTCATCGCGGTCTGAGGGTCCAGGGCTTCCTCAAGTGGCATACCCTCAGGGGTGGACTGCAGCACAGCATCGAAGCCTGAATCCAGAAGCAGTTGTCTGTCAGATACTTGTCCTGCGAGAAGGACTACCTTTGTGTGACGGGACCCACCGCATTCGTAATCGTACCTGCGAACATATTCCAAAACTCCGGCGGGGACCTTCCCGTGGAGGGTCTGGTTGTCGGCCCTGCCTTCGCCGGTGATCACCAGGTCGCAGGTATCGAGTGTGCGGCCTATATCCGAAATCTCGAGTACGTGCCATATTCCCGGAGTCATCGAAGCGCCGAGCATCGCCCTCAGGGCTCCTCCCACGCCTCCTGCTGCTCCGGAACCCGGAGTATTGCGAATCTCTTTCCCTGAAAACCTCGAATAGACATTGCAGAGCTGGCACATCCAGTTGTCGAGGGCATCCACCATCCCTTCACCCGCACCCTTCTGTGGCGCGAACAGACGTGCTGAACCACCTGTTCCGCAGAAAGGGACGGATACGTCGTAGAAGCACTTGATACGGCATCCGGAAAGAGCCTTGTGCCTGTGCGAAGAGTCAACTTCGACTATGTTCCCCAGAACGGTATGGCCGTCTTCCAGGATTCCGTCAGGAGTTATGAAACGGTATCCGAGAGCCTGGAGCAATCCGGTCCCACCGTCGCAAGTGGCGCTGCCTCCCAGCCCCAGCCAGATTTCCTCCACCCCTTCCTCCAAGGCGTCCGCAATCATTTCTCCTGTACCGAACGTGCTGGCCGCCAAAGGATTCAGCTCTTCGGGCGAGAGCCTCCACAAGCCACTTGCCTCAGCAGTTTCCATCACTGCGACGAGTCCGTTGCGGACCAGTCCGTATGTGGCTTCCACAGAGCGTCCGAGGGGATCGGAGCAGTTGATTGTCCTGTATTCTCCACCGAGCATCTGCGTCAGGACCTTCGTGAAACCTTCACCCCCGTCCGATACGGGGATGGCTGTGGCTTCATTATCCGGGAACGCTTTGAGGGCGGCTTCTTCCGCCTGCTCCGAAGAGAGGCAGCCTTTGAAAGAGTCCAATGCTATGATGGCTTTCATCCGTTGGCGGTTTGTTGACAGTTTCTATGCTACGTACTTCAAAGATAGTGAAGATTTTTTTACCTTTGCAGATATTCCAGACATTTTGATACAGTGAAAAGGTTATTCTCGGCAATATTGTTCCTCGCCATCGCCCTTGCACCGGCCGAGTGCGGAAGGCACGTGGAAAGCACTTCCGACACGATTCCCTTCGTCGGGGAGTTGCTGTCCAATCCATCTCCTTCGTTGCAGATGATGGTCCGTCAGGCAGGCAAGCCATCCGGCCCGATAGTGATAGCCGGAGATCCCAGGCTCAGCCTCCTCCTCAGTGAGAAGATGATGCTTTGCGATGATTTCGACAATGTCGATGCCCGCAGGGAAAAGGACGGTCTTCCTGATTTTTCAGGTGAAGATATCGTAACCATCCTGGATTTCGTCTATTACCCGTATGATTCCATCCCTGATACGGAAGAAGGTCGCCTGTCATTGAGGGAGATTGCGGTCAAGAATGCGCTTGCTGCGTTGGATACGGCCATAAGCTGCAAGGTCCTGATCCTTTGCTCTCCGTTGCTCGCCAGGAATGGAGGAGATGACGTGAGCGAGCTCTTTGAGAGATTGGATTGCGATGTCCCGGTACTCTATTCGGCCGACACCTCATATTCCTTCTCCGAAGCCTGTTTCACGCTGATGAGGGACAGGAAGCTTTTCACCCACAACATAGCTTATCCGTCTGCTCGTCTGATGATGACCATACCCGACATAGACAATTCATCCATTATGGCCGTCCGCTTCAGTGAGCTGCTCATCCCACCTTCATTCACCGACACGGTGGGAGTGATCGCCCCGAATACCTACGTATCCTATGTACAGAATAAGCATTAGTCCTGAAGAAATAGACCAGCTGCCTCCTGCAGCCTTCAACGGCAGGATAGAAGTCATCGACAGCGTCGGACTGGACTTCTTCAGGGCGATAAGGTACCTCAAGAAACAGAGTGTCATAGGATTCGATACCGAGTCCAGGCCTTCTTTCTCTCCCAACCAGCCCCATTACGGGGTTTCGCTTCTGCAGCTTTCCGGTAAAGAGAGGGCTTTCCTGTTCAGGATCAAGATGATGGGAGATATTCCCAAGGCTTTGAGGAAGATTCTTTCTGACGAAGGAATCCTGAAGGTAGGGGCGGCGGTCAACGATGATGTCCGCGGTCTGGAGAAGCATCACGACTTTACCCCGAAATCGTTCCTCGACCTCCAGAAGATCGTCTGGGAATATGGAATAAAGGACAAGAGCGTCAAGAAGATGGCAGCCATCATCCTGGGAATCAGGATATCCAAGACCCAGCAGCTGTCCAACTGGGAAGCCGAGAAGCTCTCGGACGCCCAGCGTTCCTATGCAGCTACCGATGCCTGGGTTTGCAGGGAGATGTATCTCAGACTGCTCGCTTCCGAGAAGAATCCGCTGACTCCGGAACAGATGCTTCCCAATCCTCCGAAAAATTCTGCTGATGACAAAGATAATCCTGAAAAGAGGCAGGGATGAGTCCCTGCGCAGATTCCATCCCTGGGTATTCTCCGGAGCTATAGCTCAGATAGTAGGGGAGCCCGCCGAAGGTGACATCGTGGGAGTTTTCTCCCAGGAAGGAGATTTCCTTGCATATGGCCATTACCAGGTCGGTTCCATCGCCGTTCGGATCCTGAGTTTCTCCGGTGAGGACGTACTGGGTCCGGACTATTGGGTGAATATGGTCTCACGGGCGCTGAATGTGAGGGTTTCCGCCGGCCTTGCTGGCGATGGAGGCTCGACCAATTGCTACCGTCTCGTCCACGGAGAAGGTGACGGCCTGCCGGGATTGATCATCGATTATTACGACGGAGTCTGCGTGCTCCAGGCCCATTCAGTGGGTATGTTCAGGGCGAAGGGTGCCATCTGCGAGGCTCTGAAAAAGGTCTATGGGGATTCCCTGAAGGCTGTTTACGACAAGAGTTCCGGTACGGCTCCTTTCAAGGCAGGGCTGGAACTGGTGGACGGATATCTGTACAAGGCACCAGGGTTCTCGGACGACGAACAGATAGTACTTGAGAATTCCAACAAATTCTATGTCAACTGGACCGAGGGCCAGAAGACGGGTTTCTTCCTGGACCAGAGGGATAACCGTGCCCTTGTCGGCAAATATTCTTCAGGACGTAATGTCCTGAATCTTTTCTGCTACACCGGAGGCTTCTCCGTATATGCCCTGGCCGCTGGTGCGGTCCACTGCGATTCTGTGGATAGTTCTAAGAAGGCAATAGATATGGTGGAGAGGAACATAGCCCTTAACGGCTTCGACCCTTCCCTCCATACAGGCTACTGTGCGGATGCGATTGATTTCCTCCGTGATGTTCCGGAGGACAAATACGACCTTATAATCGTGGATCCACCGGCATTCGCCAAACACAGGGGAGTCCTCAACAACGCCCTGAGAGCATACCAGAGGCTGAACGCGGCTGCTATTTCCAAGGTGGCGCCCGGTGGCCTGGTTTTCACGTTCAGCTGCTCGCAGGTGGTGGACAAGGAGGCTTTCGCACTTGCTGTCTTCTCTGCTGCAGCCCAGACCGGCCGCTCGGTCCGGATACTCGACCGCCTGAACCAGCCTGCTGACCACGGGGTGAACATCTACCACCCTGAAGGCGAGTATCTGAAAGGACTGCTGCTATACGTAGAATGAATATAGAAAAGGGAGGGATGAGCGCAGCGAAGGCTACCGGAGGAGAGCAGCCTGAGCTCGGAGGCGAAAAACAAAAGAAAAATAGGATGACCTCAAGTCTTAATGACTATCTGGTCATCCTATTTCCCGAGGTGCCTAGCGGAATCGAACCGCTGTAGCAGGTTTTGCAGACCTGTGCCTAACCGCTCGGCCAAAGCACCGTTATTTGCGGACTGCAAAGATAGTGTTTTTTCTTTTATCCGCAAATAAAAAGGAGGAAATGCCTAGGCATTATTTCTTGAACAGAGATGCAATCCAGAGGATCACGATAGCACCGATGCACGATGTGAAGATCTGGCCATACCATTTGCCGAGCCAGGCCCAGTTGGCACCGAGAAGGCCGAGGAGCCAGCCGCCCAGGATACCACCGAGGATACCGAGGATGATGTTGATCAGCAGACCGAATCCGCCGCCACGCATGCACTTGCCAGCGAGCCATCCTGCGACAGCACCGATGAGCAGGAAAATAATGAAACCTTGTAGTGTCATAAGCTAAATGTTTTTAGAGGTTGAACTTTCCTCAAATATAATGTTTTTTCAGTAAATTTGTAATCCCCAGGCTGAAATAACCAATATCCCTTATCCGGATGAACCTGAAGTCCTTGTCGGCGGCGATCGTTTCCGCCTTATGTATATCCCTGACGCTCTCCTATGCCCAGGAAGAGCCGCTCAGGTTTGCTTTCCTGACAGACCTGCATTATTCCCAGGGAGGAAGGTCGGTCCAGGACCTCAGGCGCTGCATACGTGACGTGAATGCACTTGACGGCCTGGATTTCGTCCTCATAGGAGGCGACCTCACGGATTTCGGAACCGATGAGGAGATACGGGATGTGAAAGGGATGCTCGATTCCATCAGTACGAGATACTATGTGGTGGCCGGCAACCACGATGCGAAGTGGTCCGAAAGCGGCTGCAATACCTTCAAGGAAGTATTCGGATACGAGAGATTCGAATTCGTATGCAAGGGATGGAGATTCATAGGCTGCAATTGCGGCCCGGATATGAGGATGGCTCCGGCGCTCATCCCACAGGAGAGTATGGAGTGGCTCAGGAGCCTTCCGGAGAGCGGAAGGACCATTTTCATAAACCATTATCCACAAGATACTTCCGTCCTGAATTACTTTGATGTGACCAGGGAACTGAAGCGGATAGGGACCAGGTTCGCCATCGGCGGCCACTGGCACAGGAACACCGTACTGGACTATGGCGGTATCCCGGGAGTGCTCGGCCGTTCTACCCTCTCGGCAGGCAAGGAGCCGGGTTACACCATCTTCTCGATCCAGGATGACAGCGTGACGGTCTGCGAAAGGCGGCTGCGTGAGGATGGGCCTGTGTCCGGAGAGCCCTGGTTCAGCAAGAGGCTCCTTCCGGTCGAGGATACAGTCGCCTATGATTCCCACGGTCTGCCCTCGGATTATCCTTGGATGCGTTTCGATGTGAACTACCTTCCGTCTCCCTCGGGAAAGACGGTGAAAGAAGTATGGAAATACAAGGACAACAGCAACATAGTCGCAGGTTTCGCCAGAAGGGGAGGAAAGGCCTGGTACACCACTGCGTCGGGTATGGTACGCTGTATTTCCCTGAAGGACGGCAGGACCCTGTGGTCGGAGCGATTCCCCGGGAAGATATTCTCGACCCCCGCTGTCAGCGGCAGATACCTTGTCTTTGGATGCACTGATGGCAACGTCTACGCCTTGAACCCGTTGAACGGCAGACTGAAGTGGAAGCACAAGGCTCTGAAATCCATTGTGGCAAGCCCGGTCATCAGAGACGGGAAAGTGTTCATCGGAGCTTCCGACGGGCGCTTCAGGGCACTTGACCTGAAGAGCGGAAAACCTGTCTGGGAATATGGTGATGTCGATGGATTCGTGGAATGCAGGCCTTACGCCGACAGGGAACAGGTAGTGTTCGGAACTTGGGGAAACAAGCTGTATTCCCTTGATCCTGAGGATGGTTCCCTCCAGTGGGTCTGGAAGTGCGACAGACCATCCCGTATGTATTCTCCTGCGGCGGTGTGGCCGGTCAAGTCCGGCGGGAAGATATTCATCGCCGTTCCTGACAGGACCCTGTATGTCCTGGATGCCCGTACCGGCGAAGATCTGAAGTCTTTCAAGGGCTCCTGCCGCGAGTCGGTCGGTATCTCCTTCGACGGCTCCAAGGTCTATTGCAAATCGATGTTCCACAGGATATCATCCATCGATGCAGCCTCCCTGGAAATGGATTGGAGCGTGGAGACGGGGGCGGGGTACGATATATCCCCGACTTCCATATCCAGGGTGGGGGAAGAGGTGCTGATGCCTACCGACAAGGGTAACCTTCTTTCTTTCGCTGCGTCGGACGGCCGTCTCCTTTG
>JAGDBQ010000038.1 GCA_017958985.1 Bacteroidales bacterium | reverse complement strand
GTGCTGGCGCGCAAGCACCTCGGTAGGTGCCATGATGCAAGTCTGGTACCCGTTTCCGATAGCGATGAGCGCCGTCAGGACGGCGACCATAGTCTTGCCGGAACCCACGTCGCCCTGAAGCAGGCGGTTCATCTGATGGCCGCTCATCAAGTCTGAACGTATCTCCTTGATCACGCGCTTCTGAGCCCCGGTAAGTTCGTACGGCAAGGCCTGGTAGCATTTATTGAAAGCCTCCCCCACCTTTGGCATAGGGATACCGGCCTCGGACCTGCTCCGGACGTATTTCTGCTTCAGCAGTGAAAGCTGGAGCAGGAAGAGTTCCTCCCACTTCAGGCGGTACTGCGCCTTTGCCAGAGCCGTCTCGTCAGTCGGGAAATGGATATTGCGGATCGCGTAACGAAGGGGCACGAGCCCCTTCTCCTTGAGGATATATTCAGGCAGAGTCTCACGGACATCTCCGATGGCAAGGTCGATGGCTTCAGCCATAAGCTTGTTCATCACCCTCGCCGAGATGCCGGCGTTGCGAAGCTTGTCGGTCGAGTTGTACACCCCCGTCAGGGTTCCGGAATAGTTCACAGCCCCCTCTGAAGGAGGATTGTCAATCTCGGGATGGACCATATTGATCCTGCCGTTGAATATGCTCGGCTTGCCGAAGAACAGGAAAGTCCCTCCCGGCTTCAATCTTTCATAGGTGTATTTGATACCCTTGAAGAATACCAGTTCCATCGCGCCGCTGGAGTCCTGCACGTTCACCGTCAGGCGCTTGTTGCCTTTTCCCTGAGGCATTTCGGAAGATACGACGGTCCCGAGTATCTGGACATAGGCGTTCTCGCTCCTCACATCCGCTATCCTCTGGATCGAACTGCGGTCCACGTAGCGGAACGGATACACGTGAAGCAGGTCACCCACAGTGGCGACTTCCAATTCCGAACGGAGCAGGGCGGCACGTTTCGGTCCCACTCCGGGCAGATATTGTACTTCAGTATCTAGCTTGTTGCGCAGCATTTCCCTTAAACGGAACTATTTCCTCGAGAGCCTTGCGTCGTATGAGGCGATGAAGGAACCGGAAAAACTCCCCTTGGCATACTCCGTCTGAACGATGACAGCCTTCACGGAGAGCGGGTTGAAAGACCCGCCGTTGTTATCCCCGTCTATATCGCTGAATGTGAAAGATATCTCCCTGCAGGGCGGGATACTGTACGATTTCTCGAACCTGCCGTCCTTGTCTGTGTACAGATTGTCCTGCGACGAACCGGAGCCTTCAGCAATGAATCCGCAAGCGACCTGGATTCCCTTGATAGGAGCACCTTCCTCATCGGTAACGGTTCCGTACACCCTGTAGCTGGCTTTGGACATCTCGTTCGAACCGGGATCTTCATAGACTGCGGAACAAGACGGGAAGTACATCAGCGCCAGCAAACAAGCGGCCGCGGAAAGGATCAGATAGCAAGTTTTGGTTCTCATATGCAAGGATTATAATTCCTTGCACAATATAATGATTTTTTTCTATATTTGATGTGCCTTGATAAAGCACATCCAATGGTATCGGACTTGATCGGCAAATACATATGGCTGATAAGGATCCTGACGGCAGCCGGGGACCGTGGGCTCTCGCTCAGGGAAATCACGGACAAATACTATTCCCGGTACGGGCAGGAGTATTCCAGAAGGACATTCAACAACCACAGGAGCGCCGTGGAAATGGTCTTCGGTGTTGATATCGAGTGCAACAGGGGCACCAACCGGTACTTCATCCCCTACGGGGACGAAGTCCTGGACAATGACGAGAGCATAAGCTGGATCATCAATACCTTCACGGTCAGCAACCTACTGTCCCTCGGCAAGGAGCGTCTGAGCGGGCGCGTAAGCGTGGAGGAAATCCCATCCGGACAGAAATACCTGACCCCGGTGATGCAAGCGATGGAGGACGGCCACGAACTCGAGATATCCTATGCGAAATACACTTCCACCACTCCGGAAACACTTCACGTCCAGCCACTTGCGGTAAAGGAGCACGACAGGAGGTGGTATCTGGTGGCATACTGCCTTGAAAGGGGCGGCTGCAGGGTGTACGGCCTGGACAGGATCACCTCTCTCCGTGAAACCGACACATCTTTCAAGATGCCGAAGGAATTCGACGTTGACGCCATATTCGCCGACAGCTACGGCATCTTCTTCCCTAAGGAAGGAGACAAGCCGCTGACCATCAGGTTCAAAGCTTCCCCAGAGGAGGCCAAGTACCTGAGGGACCTTCCCCTGCACCGCTCCCAGAGAGAGGAAGAGGAAGGAATATTCCGCATCAGGGTGATCCCGAACGAGGACCTGATGATGGAATTCTGCAAACACGCCGGGAAACTGGAAGTGATCGAACCGGAGGGAATCAGGTCGGCCTTGAGGGAAAGGCTGGAGAAAGCAAGCAAACAATACGTATAACCATATGAAAACAACAAAAGGCATTGCCATTGCGGCAGCGACAGCATTAACGATCATGAGTTGCTCACAGAAGAAAGAAACGGCTCAAAGCGCTTACATTGGCCAGTCCGACATACAGATAGAAGACGGAAGGATGACTCCGGAGGTACTTCTGTCGCTCGGAAGGCTTTCCGACCCTCAGCTGTCCCCTGACGGGAAATGGATCCTCTACGGGGTCAGCTACACGTCCATCGAAGACAATCGCTCGTGCAGGAACCTCTTCCTCGCAGAGGTCACAGAGGGCGAAGACGGCTCGCTGTCTTTCGGAGACAGGGTCCAGCTGACCAAGGAGGGCAAAAGCATCAGCAACGCCCGCTGGAGCAACGACGGCAAGTCCGTCTATTATCTCCAGGGCGGACAGTTGTACAAGGCAGGGATATCCCTTGGCGAAGGGAAATGCAGCCTCGGTGCGGCGACCCAGCTCAGCGACGCGGCCAACGGAATCGGAGAGTTCGCCATCAGTCCTGACGAATCCCAGGTGCTGTACATAGGAACGGTACCGGGAGCGGTCAAGACCCCGAAGGATTTCGATGCCAAGCTGGACAAGGCCCAGGCCTATGTCGCAGAAGACCTTATGTACCGCCACTGGGACCACTGGACGAC
>JAGDBQ010000037.1 GCA_017958985.1 Bacteroidales bacterium | reverse complement strand
GACTCGGAAGGCGCTTGACGTCCTTCAGGGGGAATCTGCTGTAGAGAGTCAGCTCTTCCGGCTGCTTGCCCCCGGGGATCTGGTGGAATACCCCGTATGGGTATATCCTGGAGAGGGCGGTGTCGAGCTCGCGGTCCACATAGTAGAGATTCTCTGGGAGAAACAGGATGTCGGCTTCCTGGGAGATTATGTAGTCGATGAATGTGGAGTCGTGCTTGTGCTGGAACCTGTCCTCGGCGCAGGTGTTGTATTCGAATATCCTGACCCTGGTCCCGGTGGTGTCGATGCTGTCGCGGGACTTCCCGAACCTCACCGGGATCTGCTGGGTGGCTGAATTGAGGATGACCGCAGCCGCGAGGAATACGAGTGCCGTAAGCCATTTCTTCCTGAGCGCCAGGATGATGGCGAGGAAGCCCAGGAAGCATATTGCGGGTATGGCGAGAAGGATCGGCATAGAGCAAAGATACCATTTTCTGATGGATTTTCCGGGAGAATTGTTATTTTTGCAAACTTTAACTATTCTTATTTGATGAAATCTTTCAGGGAACTGGTTGACTGGTACTTCTCCAAGAGGACGCTTCCATATTGGTGCATCCTGATCCTGGATTGCTTCATAATCCTGGGATGCAGCATCGTGGTATACTGGTTCTTCTTCAGGACCATAGCCCTTGTCAACAATTTCTGGCCCCTGATGCGTACGATGGTCATCTACATCGCCGTATGCGTGGTTTTCTTCAGGGTTTTCAGGACTTATACGGGAATCCTCAGGTACTCTTCCTTCACTGACCTTCTGCATCTGGGGCTTGCGATGGGCAGCGCTTATATCGTAGTGCTCTTCATCCATTATCCGCTCAGTAATGTCGATACCCGCTATCTGACCCCTCTGGCAGCGAGGCATCTGCTGGTGATTTTCGGGGGAGCGACTGCCTTGATGTGGATGTTCAGGATGGTCATCAAGTCCATCTATGACACGTATTTCCGTACCGACGGAGCCAGGAACGTCTTTATCTACGGCATTCGCGCAGGCGGAATAGGCCTGGCTAAGAGTATCCGTGGCGAAAAGCCTGCCCAGTACAAGCTTAGGGGCTTCATCTCCCACGACCCGTCGTTGTCCGCAAAGCAGACCCATCTCCTCGGAGAGCCAATCTATGAAGTCGATGACGATCTCCCTAAGGTTCTGAAAGATAAAGGAATATATGCTGTTCTCGTGGCTCCGGGACGGATCAATGAATTCCGCGATGACGTAGCCCTCCAGGATTACATTCTCGGTGCAGACGTCAAGATCCTCATTGCCCAGAATGCTGTTGAGTGGGACCAGAACGAGCCAGGGAAGGGGAATGGCGCGAACCTCAAGCCGGTTTCCATCGAAGACCTCCTTCCTCGTGACGAGATCCAGGTGGACCTGGAATCGGTCCGTGAGGAGCTTTCCGGCAAGAGGGTGCTTGTCACCGGTTCAGCCGGAAGCATAGGTAGCGAGATAGTCAAGCAGGTGGCATCCTTCGCTCCTGCCGAGATGCTTCTGATAGATGCTGCCGAGAGTCCTCAGCACGACATCCGGCTGATGATGAAGCAGGATTTCCCCGGTGTCAACGCTCACGTGGTAGTGACGTCCATCACGAAATCCGAGAGGATGGAACATCTGTTCGAGTCTTTCAAGCCTGATTATGTTTTCCACGCCGCTGCCTACAAGCACGTGCCGATGATGGAGGACAACCCTTCCGAGAGCGTACAGAACAATGTGCTCGGTACCAAGGTCCTGGCCGACCTGTCGGTCAAGTACGGAGTGAAGAAGTTCGTGATGATCTCTACGGACAAGGCCGTGAATCCGACCAACGTGATGGGTTGCTCCAAGAGGATCTGCGAGATATATGTGCAGAGCCTGAACGCTGCCGAGAGGTCCGGAGTCGTGAAGGGCAATACCGATTTCGTGACCACCCGTTTCGGCAACGTACTCGGTTCCAACGGTTCTGTGATTCCGATTTTCGAGAGGCAGATCCGCAACGGTGGCCCCGTCACCGTGACCGATCCGGACATCATACGTTACTTTATGCTTATCCCGGAGGCCTGCAAGCTCGTGCTCGAGGCCGGAACGAAGGGTAGGGGCGGCGAGATATTCGTGTTCGATATGGGCAAGCCGGTGCGCATCGTGGACTTGGCGAAGAGGATGATCCAGCTTTCCGGCGCCGAGGACATCAAGATTGAATTCACCGGTCTCCGTGAGGGTGAAAAGCTTTACGAGGAACTCCTGGACGACAAGGAGAATACCAAGCCTTCATTCCACGAGAAGATCCGCATCGCTACCGTACGGGAGTACGATTACCCGGCCGTCAACGTTCAGATCGACGAACTCATTTCCCTCGCCGGGGAATATGACGACCTGAAGACCGTGGCTATGATGAAGCGCATCGTCCCGGAATATGTCAGCAACAATTCCGCATTCTCCGTGCTGGACAAGAAGTAAGGGATATGTGGCCTTTTTCCAGACACAAGTCAGTCCTCCGGTCCGGTGTCCTGCAAGGGATGACGGACTGCCATTCGCATATCCTCCCGGGAGTAGATGACGGGGTCAAGGACCTGCGTGAGTCCCTGGCCATCCTTGAAAGGTATGAACGTCTGGGGATTAAGACCGTCTGGCTTACCCCTCACGTGATGGAGGATATTCCGAACAGGCCTGCATTCCTGAAAGAGCGTTTCGAGGAGCTGAAGGCGGCATACAAAGGAGGCATAGAACTTCATCTTGGGGCCGAGAATATGATCGACAACCTCTTCGAGGAGCGCCTTGCGGCAGGTGAGTTGCTCACTATGGGCGCCGACGAGCGTCACCTTCTGGTCGAGACCTCTTATTTCACCCCACCATATGGCTTCTACGACACCGTCGAAGAAATCAAGCGTCTCGGTTATTACCCGGTCCTTGCCCATCCGGAGAGGTACGTCTATATGGACCAGAAAGACTATGAGAAGCTCAAGGGAATGAACGTCTTGTTCCAGATGAATATCTTTTCTCTTGTCGGTATGTACGGGAAGGGGACCCAGCACGTCGCTCAGGAGCTCCTCAAAAGGGGGATGTACGACTATGTGGGCACCGACATCCATTCCATTTCGATCCTCGACAGGTTCCTGAATGCATCGCTCGATGCAGACTATGACCTTCCGATTTGGAATAATTCTTTGTGATTTTATAAATAATTTTGATTATTTCGATACTTTTTGTAACTTGTCAATCGTTTTAGGTAATTTCAACTTTAAAACTGAAACAAGTTATGGCAGAAAAGTTACTTCTCCTGGGGGATGAAGCCGTGGCCTTGGGTGCCCTGCACGCCGGCCTTTCCGGTGTATATGCCTATCCGGGGACACCTTCCACTGAAATCACCGAGTATATCCAGAACCATCCGATGACCAGGGAGCGCGGAGTACACAGCGACTGGTGCACGAACGAGAAGACGGCTATGGAGGCCGCGCTCGGAGTGTCCTATGCCGGCAAGCGCGCACTGGTATGTATGAAGCACGTAGGAATGAACGTCTGTGCGGACGGCTTTATGAACTCGGCCGTTACGGGAGCCAACGGAGGCCTCGTAGTGGTCGCTTGCGACGATCCTTCGCAGCATTCCTCCCAGAACGAGCAGGATTCCCGTTTCTATGCGGAGTTCGCCCAGGTTCCTTGCTTCGAGCCTTCCAACCAGCAGGAGGCCTATGATATGGTCCGCGAGGCATTCGACTATTCCGAAGCCAACCATATCCCTGTGCTGATGAGGCTCCCTACGAGGATGGCTCATTCAAGGGCTGTAGTCGTGGCCCGTGAGCCGCGCGAGCAGAACCAGATGCATTTCCCTGCCGCTGACAGGGCCAGGTTCTGGGTTACCCTTCCGGGGATTTCCCGCGTGCGCATCAAGGAGCTGGCCGAGGACCAGATACGTTTCCGTCACGATTCCGAGCTTTCGGAAGACAATCTCTATACTGACGGACCGAACCACTCGATGGGTATCGTGGCCTGCGGCATTGCCTACAATTACTTGATGGAGAACTATCCTGGAGGTTGCGATTATCCGACCCTCAAGGTAACGAGATATCCGTTCCCGAAGCAGCTTCTCGAGAAGATGACCGAGACCTGCAAGACCATCCTCGTGATCGAGGAAGGCCAGCCTCTGGTCGAGGAGAAACTTCGCGGCCTCCTCTATGAGGAAAAGGATGCTGCGATCAAGGTCAAGGGTCGCCTGGACGGGCCTCTGCCGCGTACCGGCGAGTTGAATCCGGACCACGTCCGCAAGGCTGTCGGCCTGCCTGCCAACCCTGTATTCGAGGCTTCGGGTGTCACCGTCCCACGTCCTCCTGCACTCTGCATGGGCTGCGGCCACAGGGATTTCT
>JAGDBQ010000036.1 GCA_017958985.1 Bacteroidales bacterium | reverse complement strand
TAGGTGATGTTATGGAGATTCCTGCCGAGGGAGGTACATTTGCGGTAGATGTCCAGTACAACACGGACGTGGTTGTCGAAGTCGAGCCTGCTGCGCAGTCCTGGATCCAATTTGTGGCAGTCAGGGCTCTTACCAGCGGGAAACTGGAGTTCAGTTTCGATGCAAATCCGAATCCGGACATCAGGTCCGGCAAGGTTACCGTCAAGGACAAGAACGGCAAGGTTGCACCGACCACGTTGACCTTCGTTCAAGCTGAGAAGAAGGTCATTACCGTCGGCGACGTAATGACTATTCCTGCGGAGGGAGGAACATTTGCAGTTGACATCCAGTACAACACAGACTTTGATGTCGTAGTGGAGTCCGGGGCGCAGTCCTGGATACACTTCGTGGCTACACGTGCACTGCAGAGCGGCAAGCTGGAGTTCCAGTTCGCCGAGAACCAGAACACCGATCCGCGTCAGGGTAAGGTGACTGTCAAAGATAAGTCAGGAAAGGTATCCGACATCACCCTGACTTTTGTCCAGGAGGAGAAGAAGGTTCTCACCGTCGGGGATGTTATGACTATCCCGGCTGAAGGTGGTACCTTCTCTGTAGATGTCCAGTACAATACCGATGTGGTTGTCGAGGTCGAGTCTGCCGCACAGTCCTGGATTCACTTTGTGGCCGTCAGGGCGCTTACCAGTGGAAAACTGGAGTTCAGTTTTGATGCAAATCCGAATCCGGACGTCAGGACCGGCAAGGTCACCGTCAGGGATAAGAACGGTAAGGTCGCACCGACCACGCTCGTATTCACTCAGGCAGAAAAGAAGGTCATTGCTATTGTTGACGTGATGGAGATACCTGCGGAGGGAGGAACCTTCGCAGTTGACGTCCAGTACAACACTGACTTTGACGTCGTAGTGGAGGCCGGAGCCCAGTCCTGGATACATTTCGTGGCAGTCAGGGCACTCACCAGCGGAAAACTGGAGTTCAGTTTCGACGAGAACCCTTCCATTGCTCCTCGTGAAGGCAAGGTTACAGTAAAGGACAAGAACGGTAAAGTCGAGCCTGTCACTCTGACCTTCGTCCAGGAAGAGAAGAAGGTCATACAGGTCGGAAACGTAATGACTATTCCTGCGGAGGGTGGAACATTTGAAGTAGATGTCGAGTACAACACAGACGTGGTTGTCGAGGTCGAGTCAGCAGCCCAGTCCTGGATCCACTTCGTGGCTGTCAGGGCTCTCTCCAGCGGACAACTCGAGTTCAGTTTCGATGCAAACCCGAATCCTGACGTCAGGACCGGCAAGGTCACGGTCAGGGACAAGAACGGCAAGGTAAGTCCTATCATCCTTACCTTCGAGCAGGAACCGTTCATAGATGTATCATCTGTGCGCGACGCACTGATTGCCTTTTACGAGGCAACTGGCGGAGAGAATTGGATTAACAATGATAACTGGTGCTCTGATAAACCCTTTGATGAGTGGTTTGGTATATCCACATCTGAAACGGGCTATGTGATAAGTATTCTCCTGGAAAATAACAACTTGTCGGGATCCATTCCTGAATCTCTCTTCAATCTGAAACACTTGGAAGAAATTATCCTGACTTCCAACAACCTCTCTGGTGAATTCTCCGACCGCTTTTGGAGCATGCCCGCCCTGAAAAAACTGGATCTCTCCAACAATAAAATTACGGGACAGTTGACGTCGTCTATCCGGAATGCGAAAAAACTGACTTGGCTTGGTTTGGGTTCAAATTTCTTGACGGGCACAATTCCTGAAGAGTTGTCAGACTTGGAAGACCTCTGGTATTTCAGCATCGAGAATGTCCCCATTGTCAACGGCGTATTTTCAGAGGCGAGCAATTCGTTCTCGGGGGTAATTCCGGACAACCTCGACAAACTCCGTAATCTGGAATACTTCCTGGTGGAATACAACAATCTTGAGGGCAGTATTCCTGCTTGTTTCGGCAGGATGCCCAAGTTGACAACCCTGATCGTGTGCGGAAACAGGTTGTCAGGCAAGATTCCAGTTGAAGTGTACGAGTGTGATAATTGGGACGATTGGGCTCCAGACGCCAACATCATACCCCAACAGGAAGGCTATACCCTATCTTTCGATTATTATCAGTCCACAGACTATTCCAATGATGGGAAAGTAATCCGGTTACAGACCCATCAGAAAGGCAACGGAATCAGCATCGTGATCACCGGAGACTGTTTTACTGACAAAGATATCGCAGCGGGAGATTTCGAAAGGATCGCCAGGGAAACGATGGAGGATTTCTTCAGCATCGAGCCTTTCACTACATTCCGGAATCTCTTTGACGTGTATGCCGTCATCGCTGTTTCTAAAACTACTTATGTGAATTACGGTACGGCCTTTAATTCTGAATTCGGTCTGGGTGCTTATGTATATTGCGATGAAGAAGCAGTCAAGGAGTACACCCGTAAAGCGATTGACGACATAGACGAGACACTTACGATCGTGATTGTCAATAAGAACAAGTATTCCGGCACGTCGTACTTGCCTTACCCTATGTATGACACAGATTACGGGACCGGTTTCGCTTACGCTTGTTTTGGACTGCAAGCCCAAAGTGAGACCCGCCGCCTGCTCATCAATCACGAGGCGAACGGTCATGGTTTCACCAAACTTGCTGATGAATATTACTACAGTGGTTCGGGGGCATACCCGGAGCAGGATGGGGAAGTTGTTGGAGGCGTCTACTTCCCGATGGGCTTTTTTGCGAATATCGAGTTTGGGTGGAATTGTCCTGCCAATGTCAAGTGGTCCAGATTCCTCACCGACGAGCGATACAAGTACGATGGATTAGGTGTATTTGAAGGGGGATATACCTACGAAAAAGGAGTCTGGCGGCCTTCTGAGAACAGCATTATGGGACATCAAGGGCCATCAAATGACGGGAACCGTTTCAACGCGCCTTCTCGCCAGGCAGCTTACTATCGCATCCATAAACTTGCCTACGGCAGTGCTTGGGAGTTCGACTACGAGGAGTTTGTCAAGTATGACGCCATCAACCGCAAGACTTCGTCGCCAGCATCACCGGCTCGTATTCCGGAGACTGGTGTCGTAGTGTCTGTTCCGCATACTCCTCCTGTTATCATGAAAAAACCTGACGCCAGGTAATCGATAAGTGAATCTTGGAGACATCAAGAAAGGTTTTGAATAATTGTAATCTTTTGAGTCTCATGAGTATATTATTATTTGTTTGTCATCAAACCCTTCTTAATATGAAAAGACTTTTTTCACCTATCATGTCATTGATCCTGGTGCTTTCCTTGTTTTCCGGGGCAATCACTGGATGTGGAACAAAAGAGCCACAGCACACTCAGGACCCGGTCCTGACCGTTTCCCCGGAGAACCTCGCTTTCTCCGCTGAAGGAGGTGCCCAGACCGTTCAGGTCAAGGCCAACAACCCCTGGACCGCCAGCGCGAGCGGCTCCGGATTATCCGTCAATCCGTCCTCAGGAGAAGGTGACGCAACCGTGACCGTCACAGCTGTAGCCACTTCCTCCACCAATCCTGTCACGGGGACCGTTGTCTTCAGGAGCGAAGGGCTATCTGCAACCGTCTCCGTCACCCAGGACGAACGGAAGGTAATCCAGGTCGGAGACGTGATGGCCATCCCGGCAGAAGGAGGTACATTTGCCGTTGACATACAGTACAATACCGATTTCGACGTGGTTGTGGAGTCAGGAGCGCAGTCCTGGATCACCTTCGTGGCCACACGCGCCCTGCAGAGTGGCAAGCTCGAGTTCCTGTTCGCCGAGAACGGGAATGCCGAACCGCGTACCGGCAAGGTTACCGTCAAGGACAAGGCAGGAAAGGTATCAGACATCACCCTGACCTTCGTGCAGGAGGAGAAGAAGGTCATCACAGTAGGAGATGTAATGACCATCCCTGCCGAAGGTGGTACATTTGCCGTAGATATCCAATACAATACCGACTTCGACGTCGTAGTCGAGTCAGGGGCACAGTCCTGGATCACCTTCGTGGCTACCCGCGCCCTCAAGAGCGGCAAGCTCGAGTTCAGGTTCGGAGCCAACCCGGATCCGGACCCTCGCCAGGGAACTGTAACCGTAAAGGATAAATCAGGGAAAGTCGAGCCAATAACCCTCAAGTTCGTCCAAGAAGAGAAGATAGTCATCGCAGTAGGTGATGTTATGAAGATTCCTGCAGAGGGAGGCACTTTTGCGGTGGATGTCCAGTACAACACCGACGTGGTTGTCGAAGTCGAATCAGCTGCGCAGTCTTGGATCCATTTCGTTGCTGTCAGGGCGCTTACCAGCGGAAAACTGGAGTTCAGTTTTGATGATAATCCGAATCCGGACTCCAGGACCGGCAAGGTCACCGTCAAGGACAAGAACGGCAAGGTAAGGGAGATAACACTCACGTTTGTCCAGGAGGAAAAGAAGGTTATACAGGTCGGAGATGTGATGGAGATTCCTGTGGAAGGCGGAACCTTCTCTGTAGACGTTCAGTACAACACTGACGTAGTCGTCGAAGTAGAATCTGCAGCACAGTCCTGGATCCACTTTGTGGCCGTCAGGGCGCTCACCAGCGGAAAACTGGAGTTCAGTTTCGACGCGAATCCGAATCCTGACCCGCGTCAGGGCAAGGTCACCGTCAAGGACAAGAACGGCAAGGTAAGTCCGATTACCCTCACCTTCGTCCAGGCAGAGAATAAAATCGCGCAGGAGGAGATTAGGATCAAAAGCGCCCTTATGCAGATTTATCAATCTATGGACGGACCGAATTGGAATATCTCGGGCAAATGGGACCTTGACAAAGACCTCCGTCAGTGGTCCGGAGTGGAATGGATACCTGAAACAGGTGAGCTACGATTGATGTTCCAGAATTTCGGCCTCAAAGGCCAGTTCCCTGATTGTTTTGATGGCTTGTCTTCCTGTGTCAAGTTATGGATTCAAAATGAACCCGGAATCACCGGCACCCTGCCTGCAAGTTTCGCCAAGCTGAACCACCTTGGTTTGCTTGTTATAGATAACACTTCCATGACAAGTCTCACGGACGTTTTCGGTGGCTTGCCTCTGTGGTATGTTTCAATTACTAACAATTTATCGATGGTAGGTCCGGTTCCAGAGTCCCTCGGCGCGAGCGATCTCCTGATGGGAGAAGAGATTGTCGATGGTGTTCGTGTCCCTTTGCTTCAGTTGAGTCAAAATGGCTTTACGGGGACAATCCCTGAATCCTGGCTACGTCTGGGCTTAAAATTGCGTATTACCAATCATAAATTCTCCGGGCAGATTCCGGACTATTTCTATTCCGCGAAGGATCCTGGCTATTGGATCAATATGTACATCAATCTCGGGCAAACTGATGAAGAATATAGGAAAACCGATCCTTTTTCTATCCCGGACCGCGACATACCTGGATATTGGCCCAAGAGAGATATCAATGATGTAATTACTGGGAAGCCAATTCCATATGACGATATCATTGCCGGCAACAAGGCTACGGTCGTGTACAAGTGGGCGTCTTGGTGCACTTATTCGGCTGCTCTGTTACCGCGGCTTAAAAAGATGCACGAGAAGTATCACAAAGATGGTCTTGAGGTGATACTACGACCGGCTTGGGGCGACGATGAGGGGGAGAGAATCCTTAAGAATTATATCTTGGAACACGGTTACGATATCTGGTATAATTTCTCTTCCAACGATATTTCTCAGACAGAGGAAGGCGCGCTTGGAGCTTTTGGAACACCTTTCGCCACTGTGATTGACAACAAGGGTAATGTCATTTTCAGTTGCGCTCCGAATGTCAGCGATCCTTCTCGTAGCAGGTTCGGACACGTCGCTTTCAACAGCCTTATTCCATTCCTGGAGGATATCTTCGGCCCTCTTGAGGACGAGGATGCGTACTCTTCTACTGATTACTCTTTGGACGGAACAGTTGTAACTCTTCAGAAAGCCTCTGTCGGCAAGGGAATCAACATCGTGTTTATGGGTGACGCCTACACCGACAGGGATATGAATGAACTGTATGAGAGTCTGATGTGGCAGGCTAATGAAGAATTCTTCAGCATTGAGCCTTACAAGACTTTCAGGGACAGGTTCAACGTGTATGCAGTAAGGGTTGTCTCCAAGAATGGTAAGACTGGAGCCGGTTATTCTACTGCCCTTGGAACCCAAGCAACAGGAACCTCTACTGCCATCAGTGACGCCGGGACCGACAAGTGTTACGAATATGCCCTCAAGGTGCCTGGCATCAATGACAAGAAGAACCTGCTGATATGTGTGCTGATCAATTCCGATGGTATGACGGGCATTACTTCAATGAGTAAGTCGTTGCAATCCGGAGTAGCGTACTGCGCATCCGGAAGCAACATTCGTGATGTTTTCGGAGTCCTGGTACGCCACGAAGCCGGTGGCCATGGATTCGCCTTCCTATCTGACGAATACAGCACCCAGACCGGAAGCCCAAGCCAGGCTGTAATTGATGAATTCAATATGCTATATCGTGATTATGGCTGGTATTCCAATGTCGACTTCACCAACAATCCGGCTAATGTCAAGTGGAGTGCATTCCTGAACGATGACCGCTACAAGGACGAAGTCGGCATCTTCGAGGGTGGTGCCACCTTCACTAACGGCGTATACCGTCCGTCCCAGAACAGTATGATGAACAAGAATCTGGAGCGTTTCAACGCCCCTTCACGCTGGGCGATCTACAAGAGGATAATGGAGCTCAGCGGCGAGACCGCTTCCTTCGAGAAGTTCCTCGAATATGACGCCGTGAACCGCGCTTCCGCTTCGGCAGCCGCAAAGCCGCCGCTCAAGGCCGCGGCAGCTCCGGAGCGCAAATTTGGGTATTCAAACCCTCCTGTGGTCGTACGGTAGAACTATTACATCAAGACTCTT